>NZ_JAAHGK010001660.1:0-1343 GCF_010672505.1 Okeania sp. SIO2B9
TATTGATAATTTCTGTACGATAATTGATTTTATTTTTTATTATTGGAGATGTCTATTAGACATCTTCACCAAAAGAGAGAGTAGGGGAAAGAATTAATGAATAAGGGTGCAATAATTGATATGGTTAGGAAACCCATCCATCCCTCGACCACTTTTTTCCCCTTGAAAGAGTCGGCAGAGTAAGCTGAATTATTTAATTAATAATTATTAATTATTCGATAAACTAAAAGCAATAGCTGATAGCTGAATGCTTACTTAATATTTAATCACAGTTGCTCCCCAAGAAAACCCAGCAGCGCTACTGGCTAAAACTACTAAATTACCAGGCTTTATTTTCTCTGATTCTATAGTTTTAGCCAAACCAAATAAAGTATCTGTTGCTCCTAAATGACCGCTTTCTTTTAAAGAGATAAATGTATTTTTTTTGCTTAATTTCAGAGATTCAAAAATTGATGATAATAAACTTTTTTTGATTTTATTAGTAAATAAAAAATCTATTTCTTCTATGGAAAATCCATTTTTTTGTAATGCAGCTATTATAACTTTTTTATAGTTTTTTAAATAAATATCTGATAAAATTTCGTCTAATTTTTCACGGTCTTCTACTTTGACATAATTAAGCTCTAAATCAATATTTTCATCTTTTACAGGTAACTTAGTACCGCCCAAAGGTACTCGAATAAAATCAGCTAATTTCCCATCAGTCATGCCATGATATGAGAGAATTTTGTTACTAGACTCTCCTTTTTTTAACAGCGCGGCGGCGGCACCGTCGGCGAAAAAAAGTATGGAGTTTATATTTTTATCCGAGTAATTAAGCAACTGGGATAATTTATCGCTACAAACAACTAAAGCATAATTTAAGCTCGAATCTGCCAACAACATATTCCGGCAAATATGAATGCCTAAATTGCCACTGTTGCAAAAATTTCTAACTTCAAAAGCATGAGCATTTTCAGCACCAATAATACCTTGTATTTTAGCTGCGGGAGACCAAAATCTGTAATCGTAATCTCCCACACCACAATAAGCAATTAAATCTATTTCTTCTGGTTGAATTTGGGCTTTATTTATAGCCGATATTGCTGCTTTTATTCCCATATCACTAGGATGTTCGTCTTCCGCAGCAATTGATTTTTTTTCCATGCCTATTTTTTCTGTCAAAACCCACAGAGGAATATCTGCTAGTTTAGCGATCGCTTCGCTAGTCATAACTCCTGAAGGAATATAATAACCAATTGCTGCAATACCGACTGTTTAATGATTTTTTTGGTTTTTAATCATATCGGTTTCTACTCTTTAGTCAAATATTTCAAAATTATAGAGGGAGTAGGAAGTAGGGA
>NZ_JAAHGK010001661.1:0-1339 GCF_010672505.1 Okeania sp. SIO2B9
GACTGCATTTATTTGAACTTTTACAACCGATGCACCGCTTGTTGGACTTTTGGTGTGGTCATCCCCAAAAAGGTCAATCTTTTGTGCCAGTTTCTGAATGGACTGACTCTGATTGGCAAAAGGCCAAAGTACATCTCCATCCTCAGTTACGAAATTCTCAAGCTAGGGAGGATTTAATTAACTGTATCAATAACCATAAACCTTTTGAGATTAGTAATTATGTGAAATTGCCCACTTTAACACCTATTCATATAGATAGTAGTATGGCTGTTTGTCTGCTGCCTCTGTGGGATGGGGTTTGTACTGTAGAATCTTTGGTAGAACGGTTGATCAAGATTAGACCATTAGACCCTATTACTTTGGAAGTTGTGAGCAAGGAGAGGTGTTGGGAGGAGGTTAAGGAATTGTTGGATACTTTAGATCCTTTTCTGTATGTGCTTTTGGAGTGCTAGATCCCCCCAACCCCCCTTGATAAGGGGGGCTTTGAGTTTCCCCCTTCTTAAGGGGGGACTAAGGGGGGATCGAATTTATTTTGGACTCCATTTCGGTCTCAATGACTACCTCTAAATGTCATTGCGAGGAACGAAGCAATCCCATTATTTAAGTAGGTTAGCTAGAACGTATGGTGAAACCTAAATCTTTATTGGACATCTTAGAGATTGCTTCCCTCCACTCCGTTCCAGTCGCAATGACTACCCCTAAACGTCATTGCGAGGAACGAAGCAATCCCATTATTCTAGTAGGTTGGGTAGAACGATAGTGAAACCCAACAAATCTTTATTGATTTTGTGTTAATGGTGTTGGGTTTCGTCCCTCAACCCAACCTACTAGCATTGGCAAGATTATAGGAGTCGTGACAATGCATAAGAGTATCAGTTATCATACCGAATTAATTCAATCTTTAAAAGAACCTTCAGAAGCAGCAGTTTATCTTGAGGTTGTGTTAGAGGAAGGCGATCCAAAAATGATAAAAAAAGCTTTCTCTAATGTAATAGAGGCCAGAAGAGGATTTAATTTTGTTTCTGATGATGTTTATGACAACCTTGCAAGATTTGACGAAAAACTTAAAGAAACGGGTGAAATAGAATTTAATCTTTTGCGGAAATTACTAGAATCTTTGGGCTTGAAAGTTGGGGTGATGGTGAGACCTAGTTAGGAGAAAAAAGCGATCGCTTTAAGTCTTTGTTTGTAGTTTGGCTTTAGCCCCTAATGTATTATCTCAGTTATGGTTTTGGAACGTTAGATCCCCCCAACCCCCCTTGATAAGGGGGGCTTTGAATTTCCCCCCTTTTTAAGGAGGGACTAAGGGGGGCTTTAAGTTTCCCCCCTTAAGAAGGGA
>NZ_JAAHGK010001662.1:0-1338 GCF_010672505.1 Okeania sp. SIO2B9
AATCAAATTAAATTTAAGTACAAGATACCCAAAAAGGTTATTAGGAATTGGCTAGAAAATCAGCAATTGTCACTTCTCATAGATGGATTTGATCGAGTATCTCCAGAATTATCTAAAAATTGCTGATTTTCTAGCCAATTCCTAATAACCTTTTTGGGTATCTTGTACTTAAATTTAATTTGATTAACTAACCAATCTGAAATATCCTGATTTTTATCTTGCCATGTCGAAAGGTCTAATAATACTGGAATAGATGTTTTGGGTTCTTTTTCCGCCCGAATTACTAGCTTTCTAGCTAATTCTAGTAAAGTTGTAGTTTTTCCACCCCCAGGATTTCCTAATATAAGTAATTTTCCTTTCATTCGGTCAAAAACTTGGATAATACTTATTTTTGCTGGTAGTTGAAAACTAGGGCGCTTTCCTACTTTTACTTCTATATCCCAAGAACGTTTTAATTGTTGGGGTGGTCGCTGACGAACAAGATTAACTATCACTGCATGGTGTAGAGACTGCGATCGCAGTTGCAGAACTTCTCTTTTAACTGTATTTAATAGTTTATCGCGATTTCTTTGCACCTTCGTATATTTCTATTGTTAAATGAGTTAGTTAGCTGTTATCTTAAAATAACTATATAGCAGGGAATAGGGAATAGGGAACAGGGAACAGTGGAAAAAGCTTTTTCTCTGTCTCAGGTTCATCATCAACATAAGTCAAACACCAACTCGTTCCTTTCTATGTTTATAGTTATTTTATCGTTAAAATATTAACAGCATATATCTGTCTTAATAGCTGATAGTGATACCTGTGATAAAAATGCAAATTAGCCAAGAAAGTTAACATAAAATCTAGTTGATAAAGGGGTAAAAATTATGTCATTCAACATGGGACAATTAATCGTTACAGGAATAACTGGCCTTGCTAGTGCTACCTCTGTTGCTTATTTCACAATTCAGTCTGATTTGTCACAATTTACTACTAATTCTTTACAGACACAAAAATTGGATAGCAACCTAGTTTCAGTGGTTCCTAAACATCAACTAAAATCTTCACATTCAACTCCTAATTCCTCAGATTTAGTTAGTCAAAATTCAACTCCAGTTGTGATTACACCACCAACATCGGGGTGTAAAATTCGTATGGCCATAGTAGACGACCCTGAACCACCTCTAAATGTTCGTAGCAGTCCAGAAGTTAGAGAAGGCAATAAAGTTGCTCAACTTAACAATAATACCTTTGTTTCTGTCGCAGATGAAAAATCTGGCTGGCTACGAATTACTAATCCAGTTATAGGTTGGGTTGCCAAGAACCGAACTCGTAGCACTTGTGCCAGGGTAGATA
>NZ_JAAHGK010001663.1:0-1336 GCF_010672505.1 Okeania sp. SIO2B9
TGCGATCGCCCACAAAAACGCGATCGCCCTCGTCAACTGGGCCAGAAATGCTTTTGGTGTTGAACAACTGGCAGGAGTTCTAAGCTGATAGCTATTTAAATTGCATTAACAAGATTTCCTTTGTTTTTCAGCTTCCTACTCCACTTGATTTCTAGCTCTCCTTTATTGAGCAATCGATCCAATAGCTTTTGTAGTTGGTCAACGGTTTCAAACAATCGTCCTGCAATATACTCCTTCGATGAATGCCAAACCAGCTCAATCAAATTATAATCAGGACTATATGCTGGTAAAAATTCTAATTGGATATTCGGAAGTTCTTTTTTTATCACCTCCAAGATATCATTACGCTTATGAAAACTGGCATTATCCAGAATCAAGATAACTTTCGGTCCTTTTTTCTTAAAATCTTCTGCCCGATTTCCCTTCCCAACCCATTCTTCTCGAACAAAACTATTTATTTTTTTCAACTGCTCTAGGAATATATCTCCATCTCCCTTCTCGATAAAAAAACACTTTCTTTTCTTGTCTCCATATCGTAATCCTCCCATCACATTCACACGACCTCTACGGCGTTTACCTGAAACCTTATTACTGCGCCCCTTCTTCGTCCATTGTTTGCCTCGACGCACCCGTAAACTGAAGCCACTCTCATCCCAAAACCATATCTGGAATAGGTCTGGGTCTTTTCTCTCCATCTCCATCCATCGCTCCAGCTTCACCTTAAATGCCTGACGCTCTTTTGGTTTCTGTCGATCTTCTAGTGAGTATTTTTGCCAAATATATCGATATTCATTCTTTTTTAATAGCCGTTTAACTTGACTACTACTCAATGCAATCCCTGTCTCTTTTGCTAAATGCTCAGATAGTCGTTGAGCAGTCCACCGTCCAAACTCGTATCCAAATTTTGTGGGATCCTTTTCTACTATCTCAATCAATAAATTAATATAACCTGGAGTGGATTTTTGATTATTTCCTTGACCTCGTCCATCTCTAAAGCTCTCCAAATTATCTGGATCACCATGATTAAACCAATAACTTACTGTTCTCAAGGAACATCCAACAAATTCAGCTATTTGGCTCTGAGTTTTACCATCATTAGCCAGTAATATAATCAGAATATGCTCCCTAAAATGAGGGCATTCATCTTCCCTCATTGCTTTTCGCATAGATTTCTTCTGTTCTTTTGTAAGAAAATTACTGACTGGCATGGCGTAATAGTAGATGCTCTAGGTCATTTCTATAATACGCAATTTAGATAGATTTAAGCTTACCTGGATCACAAAATTCTGTTAACCCGTCGGTGTTTTACTGCTGAGCTACGGTTTCAACCGCAACA
>NZ_JAAHGK010001664.1:0-1329 GCF_010672505.1 Okeania sp. SIO2B9
ATTATCATTTTCTTTGTGGGTTTAATACCCCACCGTCTACACGGTGTTCAAAATTACTTGGGGTGAGAATCCCCATGTAATTTTCCTCCTGTCTCCTGTCTCCTGTCTCCTGTCTCCTTCTTCAAATCCGGCAGGTTTGATTTATTCTTCTTAATTAAGCAGAAACTTTACTAGCAGAGTGCTTTGGAATGTATAGCAGTCGAAGGAAAGGGAGCGGACGTATCAAAAGCTTAAAACTCAGACAACGCCAGATTTTTCCTTCTCTCCTAGATAACTAATCGCCTAGATAACTAAAACATTCTTCCTTCTACCATAACACACCAAAGCTAGAATATAACAGATTCTTTGTACTGCTATAGTTATGAGGACTTTATTTAATGTCTCGCTCTAGAATTTTTACATGGCGATCGCTGTTGACTATTAGCATAGTTTTATGCTTGGTTTTACTACTAACAATTACTACTATACTTGCTGTTATTCGCCCACCTCGAACTAACACTAACTTATTACTATTTCCAGGCATTATTTATCAAAGATTTGCCTTTTCTCAACCACGCCAGGTCATGATTCATGTTGTGACTATAGCTCTGAACACCCCTGGAGTAAAAGCATTAGTCACACCAAGAATTTCTACTTTTCCAGATATGAAAATTCGTGCCCGCACCACTTCTGAATTTGTCAATGAATTTGATTTACAACTAGCAATAAATGCCAATTTTTTCTCCCCCTTTTATGAAAAGACGCCTTGGGATTTTTACCCTAAAAGTGGTGATTTAGTTAATGTAGTTGGTCGGGCAATATCTAATGGTGATGACTACTCTATAATTGATAGAAACTGGCCGACTTTATGTTTGAGTGTTAATAATTATGCTCAAATATCAGATAACTCTATTTGTTCAGCTCAAACTATTCAAGCTATCTCTGGTAATTTAATTTTAGTTGCTAATGGTCAAGCAGTTACTCTGCCAAAAAATTCACCTTTGAATCAAAAACCCTATCCACGGACAGCAGTAGCAATTAATCAAACAGGAGATAAATTATGGTTAATTTTAGTTGATGGTAAACAGCCTTTTTATAGTAATGGTGTTACTTTGGCAGAATTAACTAAATTTATTATTAATTTAGGTGCTGATAAAGCATTAAATTTAGATGGTGGTGGTTCAACAACTTTAGTAGTAAATTCTAATTCCCAAGCTAAATTATTAAATTCACCAACTCATACTCTTGTACCTATGCGTGAACGTTCAATTGCTAACCATTTAGGATTTTATGCTCTACCTTAGACCAGTTTGATAAATATTTGCTACAAATAGATAGGCTATTTCTTCA
>NZ_JAAHGK010001665.1:0-1326 GCF_010672505.1 Okeania sp. SIO2B9
TTAATAATTATTAATTAAATAATTGAGGTTAAAAGCCTCCCCTTTCAAGGGGAAAAAAATAAATTTTTTCCTTAGAACATCAATCCTCTCCCTTTTAGGGAGAGGTAATTATCAATTATCAATTAATAATTACCCGGTAAATTTAGCAGATTCATTAATAATGGAATATTTAACTAAAATCAAAATTAAAGATTTAGTACAAAATGTGATTGAGACAAAGTTAAATAGATACTGGGGTGAAACTGACTATAAGCCATTTTTTGAAGCATTATTTGGTGAAGCAGTAATTATACAAACTTCAATATTACATTCTTTTTATACATCATTTGGTATGTCTGTATATGAACCTATTGCTAAAATATTAGCTGAAAATGCTGGCTATGAAGCGCAAACTCAATATGATTTATTAGGTGAGATAGATGCTCAAACAGAAAATATGATTAATGAATTATGTCAGAGTAATACCCCTCCTGATAAAGTACGAGAAATTGAAAAAATCAAGCAATCTATTAAAGAGGCAAAACCAAGGCAAGATAAAGATTCTCGTCTAGATATTTTTATTTATAAACCAAATACAAATGAAGAGCTATACATTGATATAACTACTGCAAAACCTAACAAAAAAGAATTTGGTGCATTAAGAAGAAAAATGCTCCGTTGGTGTGGATTAAGGTTTAGTCAATAGAAACAAGCAAAGATCAAAACTTATATTGCTATTCCCTACAATCCTTATCATCCTCGCCCCTATGCTCGATGGACTGCTAATGAATGTGATGTAAAAAATGAGCTATTAATTCAAGAAAATTTTTGGAATGAATGTGCAGGGGAAGAGGTATATGAAGACTTATTAAACATTTTTAGAGAAGTTGGAGTTGAGATGAAATCAAAGATTGACCAATGGATTAAGTCAAAATCTAGGTAAAAGAGGGGTTTCAATAATTGATAATTGATAATTGATAATTACCTCTCCCTAAAACGGATTGGATTGAATAAAAGGAAAAATTTTTTTGTTTCTCCACGGCGAGTGAGAGGCTTTATACCTTGATTTTTCGGTAAGCTTTTATATTTATCATTATGAAGTTAATCTAATTAACAAAACCTAGCAACTCCAGTAAAGACTTAGCTAAATAATAAACAACTGGAATAGATACAGCATTGCCGAATTGTTTCTTAGCAATATTCTCCTTACTATGCAGTCTAAACCAACTAGGAAAACCTTGTAACTTAGCACAGTCTTTTGCAGTTATATACCTATACTTTTTCTTCTGATAAATTTCCTTGATAAATAAAGACTTATACTCCTCTGGAGTTTCCCCATTAATAGAA
>NZ_JAAHGK010001666.1:0-1323 GCF_010672505.1 Okeania sp. SIO2B9
TCACAATATTCTTGTTTCTCTGGTGAAAGTTTCTGATAATAACTAGGGATAGCTTGGAAAAAATCTTTAAAAACTTGGAAATCGCTTTTTTGTATTACTATTCCCACATTTTCTATTCCTGCACTTATGGCTTCTTCCACAATTATTTGAATTATCGGTTTTGCTCTACCATCCTTGTCAATAATTGGAAAGAGTTCTTTTTTGACAACTTTAGTAGCTGGAAACATCCGCGTACCAAAACCTGCTGCTGGAATTACTGCTTTTCTAACTTTAGCTTTTGATTCTGTCATATAATTTTAGTTTTTTGGCTAACCAATAGACTTGTCGCTTGATAACTTAAAAAATCCCCAAAACCTTTATTCTGTAAGGATTGTAGCTATTAGTAATACAAAAGTATTGGAATTATTGCTCTGTCTAGGTTGGAGCGATTTCTTCCCTCTATTTAGCGACAACTCTTATAAATTATAATGAATATGTTGGTAGTTTTTACAGTTGTCTCAATTTAATTTTTAACAAACTTTGTTTCGAGTTGTATACCATTGCTGAAAGCTATCAGTTTTTTTTGATCATTTTCTTTGTGGGTTTAATACCCCACCGTCAACTGGAGTGTTCAAAATTACTTGGGGGAGCGTAGACGCGGAGCGGCCCTTCGTTGACTATCCATAAGTAATTTTCCTCCTGTCTCCTGTCTCCTGTCTCCTTCTTCAAAGCATAGGATAATAGAATCATATCACGTCCGCTTGAATACTTATACTTTGGTGGAAGGAAAGCAGAGGGCAGCTATGCTGCTATGCTGTTTGCGTAGCATTCCGTAGGAAAGGGTTTCTTTTAATTGAAACTTAATTCTATATACGCTACGATCCTACCGGAGATGATATCACTGGGAAATTCCTGGTGATTCTATTATTTTGAACAAATTGTAGTTAATTTTGGGTAGTTATGACGAGAAAACGTTTAATTATTGAAATGGGTATGGGGATAGACCAACATGGCCAGGAACCAACAGTAGCTGCAGCTAGAGCTGTCAGAAATGCGATCGCTCATAATGCTTTACCCGGAGTCTGGGAAGTAGCAGGTTTAAGTCATCCCAATGAAATGATTGTAGAAGTACAGGTTGCTGTACCTTATCCAGAAGAGGTGAAGGTAGAAGAAGTTTTAGCTGTATTGCCTTTTGGCCAGAAAAGTATCACTATTGAAGATGGGGGTATGGTAATACAGGGTAGGGCGATCGCTGAATTGGAAGATAAAAATGATGAAATGTTAATTGCTGTAGCAGCGGTTACTGTATTGGTAGAGACTTGAATCGGTTGTTTGGGTTTATAC
>NZ_JAAHGK010001667.1:0-1323 GCF_010672505.1 Okeania sp. SIO2B9
AAATTATCTATTTATATATTTTGTACTTCATTTATTTTTAGCACAATAATTTCTGCCAAAATTATATCTGTCAAATTAGCGGATCGATTTTTATATAGTTTAATTCTCTTTGGCGATTTTTTAAGAGGAATAGAAATAGTTGAACTTTTTAATATTGTTGCTTTTGCTGTTGTGGGAATGGGTTTTGGTTTAGCAAGTATTTTTTTACCTAAGTATTTAGGTCGTTATGTGAGTGCAATTCTATTAATAATTTTAGTGCCAATAATTTTTCTCACGACTCAAATGGTGAGATATGATATTTGGGTAGAACAGGTAGCAAATAACGAAAATTTATCTCTTGATGGAGCGGAATTACTAGCTAATTCATTTTTAAATCAAAGGGTAGGTAATGATGGTATTTATGGCTTCTATTTATATACTGCTCAGTTTCCTATCCTACCTGATAAAAAAGTACAGATGAATAATTTAGATAGATTGGAAAAGAGTGTTAATTCAAAGTTTGTGAGTCTGATAGGAGTTCCACCAGGGGTTATTTCTTGGGCAATTAGTTTGTGTTTTTGGGCGATTAGAATTTTTTATTTTGTAGTAGCAGTAGTCACGACTGTTGCTCACTTCAGAGAAGGTTTAAGGATCGTAAAATGTTAATCTTGTAGATTAAATTTTGCTCTGGGAATTATAGCAAATCTCAAAAACTTTTCTATGTTTTCTTGAGTGAGGGAGATGGGGAGATGGGGAGATGGGGAGTAGTAAACATAAGAATAGTTAATATCATGTTCAGTTGAATACTTATAAATAAATGTTGTGAGTTTTCAGGAGTCAACCCACCCCTCGCCCCTCCCCCTCCCAGGAGGGGAACTCAGGAGTCAGGAGGGAAAAAAAGGGCAAAAAGAGGAAATATTGGAGAAAAGTAAAGATAATTTCATTATTTCTTTGGTACCGTCGGTACTGTCAGTCCTTAAATTTTATTTATAACTGATTATCCGCAATTCGTAGCTCCCCCGGAGGGGGAACATGATATAACACATTAGGTGGCTAATAATCCCTTTTCACGTTATTGAATCCTACTAATTACTTAATTCATTGAAGTCTTGCATAAGTATCGCATTCTTTTTGAGAAATTGTATTATACAGCAGAGAATTTAGCTAATTATTGAATTTTTAACAACAGCGAGTGCCATTTCAGTTATCAGTTGTCAGTTGCCAGTTATTAGTTATGAGTACATCCTGCAATAGGGAGGCAATAAATACGGAATATTGTTTTTTTATCTATAGCGCTATGTCTTTTGGTTAAGACAAGAAATTTGGGTTGTAAGGGAACAGGGA
>NZ_JAAHGK010001668.1:0-1322 GCF_010672505.1 Okeania sp. SIO2B9
AAGACTACCCGTTGATAGGTGTTCGGTGGAAATGCAGTAATGTATGCAGCCTAGACACACTAACAGACCGAGGACTTGACCTCATTTCTCTTTTCACTTCTGACTATGCAGCCTTCTTTGTTTCTTTAGTTATTGTCTTTAAAAAGATTATTCTCTTTAAAAAAAGAAAGCTTGTTTCTATTCGTTGAATTTAGAAGCAGGCTTTCTTTTTTACGTTACCTTGCGTTACCTACAAACAGCACGATTGTTAGCATTTAGAACTATTGTGCCTTCTTCTCCATTAATAATAACTGGGTTGCCTGTGCTAACTCTCAATAATCGTGGTTTTTTATTCAAACATTCTGTAACCTCTTCTCCCCAAGCTTCTATAGAAGCAGTGTACTCCGCTCTGTAACGCAAAAGCTCATCTAGAGTAATTCCAGTGGGTATAGGAGGTAAGTTGTTAACAAAAGCATCAGTTATTGGAGAATCTGTACTGATGCTGTCATCAACATCAACTTCAGTAATAATTGGAAAATCAAATTTTCTGGGTAAAGTTCTGTAAGGAATAGACAAATCTGGTAATGGATAATATTCTTCCTTACCAGATTTGTAATCGAAATCAGATGGTATTGCCAAAGCTGGTAGAGGTAAATTTGCAACGACTAAAGCACAAACACTTCCTAATAATGTAGAAAATTTTTTCATTTTTTTTCCTAGTTCTAGATCGATTTAATTAGATATCAACTAACAAGTTAGTTTGGCAAATCTTTAAAGTTTCTAAAGTTTCTGCCCTTGATGCTTTCCATCGCCTAAATAAATTAACTTCTTTAAATAAAGAGAAGTCAAAAGTAACTGGCGAACAACTTAAACAAGGCAAAATTATCAGACTCTACAAAATACTGTAAAATTCAACAGCATATCTTAATAAAGTAAGATATCTGTTATCGCAGAAGGCAGAATAAAAAATCTAGCTTTGGATGTTTTCACCTTTCCTTCGACTGCTATAATTATTCAGCTTTGTACTACTACATGAATTAAATTAATGTAAGCACTGAAGTTAATATTTTACTGATGATGAGTCACTTCAGAATAATATACTTTAATCCTTGTATTTTAATAATATTCTGATAACCACAAGAAAAATGTATAGTATCTATCAGTTAATATCAAAAAAATTTTACTTAATAAGTTGTTATTTTTGAAATATATAAAATAAAAAAAATACAAAAATGGAATTGTCCACAAGTATGATAATTCCCGTAGCACCTGCGGGATATAAATCTGGATTTGTTGGTATAATAGGACGGCCTAATGTTGGCAAATCTACTTTAATGAATCAA
>NZ_JAAHGK010001669.1:0-1320 GCF_010672505.1 Okeania sp. SIO2B9
TGCGATGGTACGCATTGATATGTCTGAGTATATGGAAAAACATTCTGTTTCTCGTTTAATAGGGGCACCTCCTGGATATGTTGGCTATGATGAAGGGGGTCAATTAACTGAAGTTATTCGTCGTCGTCCATATACAGTTATTTTGTTTGATGAAATTGAAAAGGCACACCCAGATGTGTTTAATATTATGCTGCAAATATTAGATGATGGGCGAGTGACTGATTCTCAAGGTCACACAGTTGACTTTAAGAATAGCGTAATTATTATGACGAGTAATATTGGTTCTCAGTATATTTTAGATGTCACTGACGATCATGAGCAAGTACAGAGTCGAGTCATGGAAGCGTTGCGTGCTGCTTTCCGTCCAGAGTTTCTCAACCGTATTGATGAAACTATTATTTTTCAAGGGTTGCAGAAAGAGCAGCTGCGGAAAATTGTGCAATTACAAATTGTGCGTCTAGAGAAACGGTTAGCTGAACGAAAAATTTCACTGAAGCTTGCTGATGCTGCTGTTGACTTTTTAGCAGAAGTTGGCTATGACCCTGTATATGGTGCTCGTCCATTAAAGCGGGCAATTCAGCGAGAGTTAGAAACGCAAATTGCTAAGGGTATTTTGCGTAGTGAATTTAATGATGGTGACACTATTTTTGTGGATGTTGAAAATGAGCGACTTTCATTTCAACGGTTGCCATTGGAGTTGGTGACAGCTAAATAGAAGAGTGTGGGGAGAGGGGGGAGAGCTTTGACTTAGTTGACAACTAACGTTATAAAGCAGTATAATACGATAGTTATCTCTGGCCATTGAAAATACAGTCGTCAACTCAAAAAAGAGCTAAAAATATGTACAAGTCAATTCGTACAAAGCTCAAACTAAATAATCAGCAGAAAACCCTCTTAGCTCAACACGCAGGTTATTCAAGATGGTGTTATAACTGGGGTTTAAGTTTATGGAATGCTGCTTATCAAGATGGTTACAAACCAAATATTCGTAGGCTCAGAGAGGTTTTTACTAACCACACAAAGCCTTTATATCCTTGGATGAAGAACTTGTCATCCTGGTTGTGACAAGACCAGGGCAAACGCATCTCGTCAATAAACTAGGGGTAATTATCAATAAACCGGGTTTTATTGCGCTTGTTGACAATAGACTTTCAACATATAGTGTCTATAAAATAAAATAAACACTACATATAGGGAACGGCAAAATAAGATGCGTTTGCCCTGGTGACAAGACAAGGAAGACAAGGAGATAAGATTGAGAACCTTTAGCAAAGATTTGTTGGCCCTGTTTTGTTTTACGGTTATCCCAGTATTCTTTGA
>NZ_JAAHGK010000167.1:0-8257 GCF_010672505.1 Okeania sp. SIO2B9
CTATGATCTGTAGAGGATGCTTGTGCTGTTGTGGAGAAAGGGAAAATCAGGGATATTGTGAGGAAACAGAGAATAAGTGATTTTAAGCAAAAAGTTTTCATAAAATGATTGATAATTCGATAATACAGCGTCTTAATTTAATTTAGCATCAGTTGAGTGATGTTGGTAAAATTCATCGTCAATAGTAGATTTTCTTGTCAGTAGGGGGGGACTACACTGCGGTATTGACCATAGCGATCGCCTCTTTCCAAATATTAGAGAAGTAATCAAATCAAAGTGGACTATTTTGCCCACCATAACTTGCCTATAGCAATGAGCGCTGGTATCTTTACAAATTGCAGGAGAGGCCAAATAGCTAAAAGTTTTATATTATAAGCAATTTATTCCCCCTGTTGCCTGTTGCCTGTTGCCTGCGCACAGCGCTATAAAAGCAAAAGGGTGCGTTCAAACAAACACACCCGATCTAACTAAACACCTAACATGGCTCAATTCACCCGAAATTCCTGCACGACCTCTCGCACAATTTCAAACAACTCGGCCACGATATACTCAACAAAGGGCTTACCGTCCACATCCTCTGTAAGCCAAGGGTCCATGATTGTCGATCGCATTACCACGATCTTGTCGCCAGTTCCAGTACTGGAAGTAGGAGCGAGAACATTCGTGTCCGTCTCCGTCTCCGTCAAGCGTCCGAGGTAATTATTGAAAAAAACGTCACCGTAGGTGTTCCTGTAGAAGGATGTCGAACTAACAAGAATCTTATAGTTGTAGATGTCACGACCATCTGCCTTCAAACTGATGCGATCGTAGATCATCTCATTAAACGCATTCAACTTGTCCAGATCCTGTTCCACCGTACCGTCTTCCTTCTTATAGTTGAAGGCATAAGTGAGGATATTCAAATCTGCTCCCTCCTCGCGCAGAGTTGCCAGATCCGTACCTGTGGTATCGTTGAGGATCGATTGAGGGGTTTTGCCAGACAGCTTACTCAGAAAAGACTTGACTGCCTCTGCTTTAGTTAGGGTTGAGTCGGACCAATGAGGCGTTGGCTCCACAATGAAATCTGGATCGTCAGCGCTCATCTCCACCAACTTCCAATGGAAGATTTTGCAGTTGTACGCCGTCAGCGTCATCAGTTTACCGTAACCCTGAGGTGTTAGGGGGATAGCTGCATGGCTGAGATAGACCCCTGCTGCTGCCGCCCCTGGCTTGGAGCCTTCAATACCATAGTCCCCCAGGGACAATTCCGGCGGTGTCGCTCCGGGAGCATTGTTGATATAGGGGGCGCCAAAGGCGATCAGAGTCCGCATCGTCATATTGCGATAACACAGTGCCCCCGCTGGATAGGGCAGGTAACCAGTTTTGTGGGGATCGATCGTAATTGTATCCGTGTTACCCAGTTGCTTATATTGATTGATAACGTAGTCGCTGACGGCTCTCGGTACTCCAGCGCTATCGGCATCGATCAGGGAGGCAAAATAGCCACCCCAAGCACAGTCTGCATGCACGGCAAAGTCCACATTCTTTTGACGAAAGGTTGTCTGCACATTCAGAATATCGACCAGATTATCCACTGTGCCCTCTTCCGTGCTGCCAAACACCGCAACCACCGCAATAATGGGGTGCTGCTTCCCGTCCCCTGCCTCAGTGCTAATATACTCATTAATAGCGCTTTCCAGTTCCTGCACATTCATGCGACCATTACAGTCCAGCTCTACCGAGTGCAGATTCTTGGCTCCCACTCCCAGGAGTGCTGCCCCCTTGGGTAAAGAATAGTGCCTCGACGCAGGTACCAGAATGACTCCATCTCCCACCTGCGGAGTAGTTAAAAATTTCGCAGAAAAGTCCATAAAGCCCATATTTTGGAGCGTCCAGGGATCGATTGCTTCATTCAGATCCGTCTCATTCACCTCCTCGTAATCATTCACGGCGCGCTCAAACAAACTGAGCACTTCATCAACAGACAAGTTCAACATATTCCAGTCTTCCAGACTTGTCAGCAACACGGGGTCGCCGCCAGAAGGGAGAGTGACCGTAAACTGATCGGCCACGGTTGGATATTTGTTCCTGAGACCTTCACGGAACGAGAAGGGATAGTATTTGAGGTTGCGCGCCGCCCACAGGGCTTCAATATTAGCAGTCGAGCCTCCGCAGGTGAGGTGGCCCCAAGGCTTAGGGGTTGTCTGTTTATAGCCCAACATCTGGCACAGATCCTCGCAGGCTTCTACTTCGAGCACGGTCGTGATCGGCGAGGCTTCTAGGGCGACGTTGTTCTGGTTGTAGAGCATGGCAGCAAAATAGCCCGCCATCCCTGGCAATGTCTGATCCCAGATCATGTGTCCCTGGTAGCGCATACTGGCAAAAGGCCCGGATTTCTTCAGTTGTGCCAGCAGAGCGTAGAACTCGGTTTTAATCGTATCCACCGCATTCAGATACTCCTCCTCCCGCTTCATGCTTTCGGTGATGGGGGAAGGATCGCTGGGATGGAAGTTGCGCCGCCAGAAAACGTGGTCGTCTAGGGCGATGGAGACTAAATCATGAAATAGATCGACGTTTTCACCGCGAGGTCCGAGAAACCAAGCCGCCACGTCCGAGGTAGCTTCAATTTCGCCAGTCTCTTCAGCAGTTTTGGCCTTAGCCCGCTTTTTGTCTGTTAATTTGGGAATGACGCGATCGGCCAACATCTTGCCAATTGCTTGCTGTAAAGGCTGATTTTCATAGTCTGGGGTATTTTTAGCACGTAGTTTTTTCATCTCTCGACTCCTGTTGTAAAAATGGATAAATAAAATTGAATGCAATGGAAGTTGAACAAGGGTTTCAGGGTTCGGGCAGTAGTTTCGGCTATTGCCGATCAAGTGGCAGTGTTAAGCAAGAGAGAGATTGCCACCGCCAACACCGCCAACATCCTCAAATCTGCTTCAAAAGACCATTGAAAAACATTCCTTAAACCTCATTAAAGGGGTTAACAACATTTCAGTTTGTCAAGAAAAATAGGAGGATCTATTTTCAACAATAGTCTTCAAAAGATCCTCCTAAATTCTACTTATGTGTACACCTTAGTGTAATCAGGTAATAGACTTAGTTTAGTCCTCAAGATTCATGTTCTCAAGATCGTCTAACAGCTCTTGCAATTGCCCATCAATGGTAAAGGAAGCCGGAACCTGACGGGGAGGATAGTCCCGAAACGTGTCCAGGAATTTGCCAACGTAATATTGGCTTGGTGGAATGACGAACGCATGATTGGTCTTCCAAATGTCATAATATGATGATTCTCCTGGGGCACGCTCAAAAGGATCGCGACGCAGGTTCAGGACAATAGGAATCCTCAATTTAATAAAAGGCTCAGACCACACCTTGGCACCTTTTTCCCGTTGCTCGCTAAAGATCAGTTTCCAATCATCATAGCGCAAAGCTGAGGGATAAGCATCATCCGTGAGATAGAACATCTCGTGACGGGGTGCTTCTACTGGCAACTCAGCAATTGCTGGGTTTTTACGTCGTAATTTTTCTAATTTAGAGGGGTTGATCCTGTCAAGGTAATCCAGGCGAGGTAAGAAGTTGTACCCATCTAGGTGCAGCGGATGGAAATCCCGACCGTTGGCTTCATAAACCACGGGGAGTTCAGTCCCATCGCAGGTACCGTCTGTTGGAGCCTCTTCTTCAAGACAAGGGTTGAGCAATTGAGTCTTAACATCTTGAAGTTCTTCAGCTCCAGTTGCCGAAGCTAGAGTTGGTAACCAATCCGTCATAGAAATGATATCGTTGGACACGACACCACCTTTCCAACGGGCAGGCCAGCGCACCAAAAAGGGAACCCGGAAACCACCTTCCCAGTTGGTGTTCTTTTCCCCATGGAATGGAATAGTCCCACCATCAGGCCACTTATAGAATTGCGCTCCATTATCTGCGGTGTAGATAACGATCGTGTTGTCTGCAACACCCAACTCATCAAGTTCATCGAGCAGCTCACCCACCATAAGATCGTTTTCTACCATACCATCAGCAAAGAGTCCTTGACCGGTGACGCCTTCCGACTCTGGCTTCAAATGGGTATATACGTGCATCCGACTGGGGTTCAACCAGACGAAGAAGGGCTTGTTATTATGGACTGCCTTTTCCATAAAGTCTACGGCTGCATCTTGAAACTCCTCATCCACTGTAGGCATCCGAGAACTACTGAGCGCTCCTGTGTTGCAAATCACTTGGTGACCTACGGGGCCTTTTGTTAGAATTTTACTTTTAGGACCATCTTCATCTACAACATAAGAAACTTGTTTCTTATAACGTGGAAGTGATTCATCATAAATACAGGGATGCTCTGGAACTAGAGAATCATGACGTTCCTTCGCTTCTGCCACTGTCTTAGGCGCTCCTTCCACCCTCGTATCATAAGAATGGAGAACGCCCTTGGGACCATACTTTTTAACGTAGTCACCGTCTGGTCCGCCGGGATAATCAGCGTTTTCTGGCTCTTCCTCAGAGTTGAGGTGATAGAGATTGCCATAAAACTCTTCAAAACCATGATTGGTGGGAAGAAACTCATCGCGATCGCCCAGGTGGTTTTTGCCAAATTGGCCTGTGGCATAGCCCTGTTCTTTCAAGATTTCAGCCAGAGTAATATCTTCGGTGCTGAGTCCCAAACCAGACCCTGGGAGACCTACTTTAGTCAAACCAGTACGTCCAGGGCTTTGACCCGTGATGAATGCTGCCCGTCCAGCGGTACAGCTATTTTCTGCATAAGCATCGGTAAAGCGAATGCCCCCTTCAGCAATGCTATCGATATTTGGGGTACGGTAGCCCATCATGCCGTCGTTGTAGGCACTGAGGTTAAACCAACCCACATCGTCAGTCATAATGACCAGAATGTTAGGTGGGCTGGTGGTCTCCTGGGGCAACGTCTGTTCAGAGGCATCTACAGCCCCCTCAATTGTGTCACTTGAAATGCTAGGTGTGCTAGCTTCCTGGGGCCACCTTTGTTGAAAGGCATCTAAAGCCTTGATCATTAAGTCACCTGAAAGCCCCATTTTTTCCTTGGGCAGCTCAAAATTAAAGTTTTGATGAGCAAAAGCAGGAGCGGTCGGGAGCCAGGGTAGCATCCCCGATAGGAATAGTAGAAGGGAGGTCGCGATCGCGATTCCCATTTTTATAACTCGTTTCACGAACCAAAAAACTCCTTAATTTGGGTGGTATTTTCTTTTTGTTGCATTCAATCAGGACTTACGAAAGTCTTGAAAATACGCTATCCGTAGACGGCGAATTGTAGGTTGGGTTGAGCGATAGTGAAACCCAACATTGTCAGGACTCTGTTGGGTTTATCCTACGGATAAGCTCCGCTAACGTTCCTCAACCCAACCTACGTTATTGTTGATTTTTAGGCTTAACTGAACTATATCGATCCAGATCGAACTATTAGCTTGAGTTTGGATAGTTCACCACAAAGCACGATCGCCTTTTCGGGTAAACCATAAACTCACTTGTTAGCTATTTGCAAGGCAAAAACCAAAATCAAAACTCTGAAATTGGAATTGATTACTCAATGGGAGTCACTTCAATTGAATCGATGATGTCTTGAACAATCTCATCAGGATTGCTGGTGACAAGACCCTGACTGGGCGGATACTTTTCAAATGTCTTCAGGTACTTCTGCACCAGTCCGATAGCTGGTGTGATCAAGTACTGTCGGCGGAACCACCAGTCGTTATAGCTGTTTGAATCAGTATCAGCCCGCTCGTAAGGATCTCGGCGCAAGTTAAATATCTTGGGAATCCGCAGTTTCACAAACGGCTCGCGCCAGAGGTCGAAATAGTGGGATCGCTGTTCCATAAAAACCAATTTCCAGTCGCCAAGGCGAACCCCCGGCATTTTTCCTTCATCATTGAAGTAGATGAAGCCTGGACGCGCCCCCTTGGAACCTGCTTCCCCTGCAGTTTCCAGATAAGGCAGTTGGTTATAACCATCTAGATAAGTACCGCAGAGATTGCTGGTGCTCTCTTCAAGGCAATCCTGCATTAGGGTTGTTTTGTAATCCGTGTACTTCTCTTCACCTAACGCTTCACCTACCGCTGCCATCAGCGTCGGCACCCAATCCAAGTGAGAGAAAATCTCGTGGGAAACTACTCCTGCAGGGATATGACCAGGCCAGCTTACCAAAGCAGGAACACGATAGCCACCTTCCCAGTTGGTGTTCTTTTCAGCTCGGAAAGGACTTATACCACCATCAGGCCACATATTATAATGGGGACCATTATCGGTGGTATATACAACAATCGTATTCTCTTTAATACCGAGCTGCTCGACCAAGTTGAGTAACTCGCCTACATGACCGTCATGCTCTACCATGCCATCACCGTAGAAATTTTGGCCACTGATTCCCTTAACCTCGCATTGCGACAACGCCTGAAGGTAAGCGATCCGGAGAACTCTACTATAACTACGCTTGCAGGTCAATTTGGGTTCTGGAGTGCAGGTCATTTTGCTAGAGATTACAAAGCTATGTTTGGAGAGTTGCCTTCAGAGACGTTGCAAAAGACTGCAAAAGTTTAGTTTGAGTATTAGACATCTCCAAAAATCAAAAATAAAATCAATTATTATCCAGAAATTATCAATTATTCCCCTCCACCGGAGGGGTGAGGGGTGGGTTCCCTGTTCCCTGTTCCCTGTTCCCTGTTCCCTGTTCCCTCTTTTCTGGAGATGTCTATATGATGGATAAAATAAAGTTTTCATAAAATGGTTGAGAATTAGTCGATCAATTCAACAATATGGGAAATAATACCAAAATGCTGTTCTAAAATTAAGAAAAGATAACTAGAAAATCTAAAGGTTAATATGGAAAGAGGTTTATTGTGGTTGCCCCTATTGGGTGTGTTTATCTGGTTAGCTTGGGCAGGTTGGAATGAGTATCAAAAGTTGGAATCTTACCGTGCTTGGGCAGAATCTTTTGAGAAAGCTAAATATGATATTTATGCAGTATTGGGTCAAAATGGTGAAAGTATAACTTGTGGAAAACCTACACGCAAGGGACCTGTTAATTTGGAAACCTTTTCTTTGTCAGATGTGATTTCGCTACAATTATTAGTTAATAATAAGGTAGTAGATCCGGAAAATTTACCAGGTCAAGGTAAAGTAGTTTTGGAGTTTATTTTTTCTGATTCTAAAAATATCCAAATTCCCTTTACAGATATTGATTTAGCAGTTAATTGGTGCAAATATTTACAGCAAAAATTATAGTAGTTGAAGTAAACTTTAGTAAATTTGCCTGTTCCCTTAAAAAAATAGATATTTCATCAAAAAAATGTCGGAACGTTCCATGGCAAGTTGTTAAGCATTTAAACCATATATCCAATTTTTGTTCAAGGCAACAGGCAACAGAAAACAGGGAATATAAAACCTAAATGATTTTTAGCTTACCTCCCTATAAGTTTAATGGGTGTTGGTGATGCGTGGCTATGATTTTGCTTTAATGGCGATGGCATAAACATTAACTGAAAAGCATTTTATATTTTGCAAAATTTAGGTTTCATAGCTTGATTCACCAACACCGTTTAATGGGTAGTCCTCCATCGTAATAGTAGATAGGAACAATCAATTTCCAGTGGGAGCATCCTGCCCGCGAGTACGGGAGCAAGATGTTCCCACTGTTTTCCTCACAAAAATAGGCGTTGGTGAAGCGCGGGTATGATACTAATCTTAATTACTTAGGAGTCAACCCACCCCTGTCCCTCCCAGGAGGGGAATTCAGTCGGACCTCCTCAGGAGGGAAGAAAGAAGAATAAACCCCAAGTATAAGGAGAAAGTTTTTTGGTCGGGTAAGTACGGGAGCAAGATGCTCCCACTGTTTTACTCACAAAAATAATAAAAAATCAAATCAATTATAGGGGATAAATTATCAATTATTCCCCTCCCAGGAGGGGAAGGACCTCCTCAGGAGGGAAGAGAATGCGCGAAACATTTGCTCTTGGATGAAGATGAAAATTTTTTTTATACCGAACCCGAGCGGATTTGATATAAACCCTTATTTATCGGTAATGCACAACCATTACAATGTACCACCATCGTTTAATAAATTTCTGGGGATGTCTAATATCAAATCCGGTAGTATCGGTACAATTAATATCGTAGGGGTTTTGTGACCAAACCCCTACCAAGTTTGGAATTTTGCCTCTTTTAGAATCTTCTACTCCAAAGTAAGCGTATTTGATATAATAGAGTCAAGCTTACTAATACCAATTCACTTTAAATATGTCACAAATAGTTTCAA
>NZ_JAAHGK010001670.1:0-1315 GCF_010672505.1 Okeania sp. SIO2B9
TCCATGATAACTATGTAGGTAAACGAGTCAAGCGTGGCTTATTCAAAAGTGGAACTGGTATAGTGATTAATGCCGATGTTAATGGCAGTCTTCAAATATAAGATAAGAAATTTCCAGAGGCATTTGCCGAGGGAATAGTGAGCTGTGCCGTACAGCCAGTATTGGTTAATCCAATATCAAGATAAAGGCTGTTACAATTTTCTACAGTTTTTTTCGTACGGTGCTTTAACTTCTCCAATAGTTGATAGTAATTCTTCTAAATATTGTTTGGCAAATTGGTCGTGAAAAAATCTAGTCATCAATCAATTTTATTTGAGGTTTGATCTGAGAAATTTGATAATTCAATTAGGGGAATATTATCTGCTTTAACTTGAGCGATCGCCTCCCCATTCTCATTTTCCAATTTAATCCAACCTTGCAGTTGAGGAATTAAAGCTGACCATTGTATTTGACTCAACTCCCCAACTAAAAAAATTTCTGGTCCCTCATCTACCTCTAATTCTGACTCCATTAACAAGTTCATCACCACGCTGGATAAAATTAAATCTGCATCTTCAGCAGAAATATTGCTGTTATTTATTAATAAAGTCATCTTAGCTTTATCTGGATGATTCACCAGATTTTTAATTACTGCTTGTAATTCTAATCCTACTATTTCTTCCGGTTGCGACCAGTCTGGGAAAACAATTAAATTGATTTCTGTTAGCGAAAAAGGCAATCTCTGGGTAACAAAGTGTCCTAGAATTTCCCCTCTAGTTTTTGTATTTTGCTTGTCGCGAACTATCTCCAGAAAACGCAAGGCGGTAGGAACAGGTGAATAATTTTCAATTGCCCACTTTCTACCCGCAATAGATATGCTTTCTAAAATTTCAGGTTCCTTGACAAGGCGATCGACCGTTCCCTGTATATTATCTAAATCAATACCGATATAGTGTTTCCAATTTTCCGGCATCACTGGTAAATTAAAACTATACTTATCAAAATCAATATGAAAAGTCACACATCCAGCAGCTAAAGACTCCCAAAATCTCCAACTATCCCACCACTCAGCATGAAAGTTTTGACTATCGTTATCTGGAACAATGCAACCTCCAAAAGCAGCACAAGCAAGAGATTTAGTTAGTCTTTGATAATATTCAGGATGATGACGTTGACCAGTTTGCTGCCAGAGAAAATAATCATAATTATCTTCTGGTGGTTTATCAAAATTTTCACGAGAAAAGTCAAGTTTGAGAATATTTTTTATTACAGGGTAAAAACGTTCGTCAGCAATTTTTCTTAGAGGAAAATTTACAGTGTATTCTATCCATTTATC
>NZ_JAAHGK010001671.1:0-1315 GCF_010672505.1 Okeania sp. SIO2B9
CTAGTTAAAGTCAAAGGCTTGAAATATTGAACTTTATTTTTTTTTATCCCCTTGAAAGGGGAAACTTCAGACCTTATTTTTTGCTCATTAAAAACCCCCTAAATTTCTTGATATATTTTCATCTTTTGCCTTTTTTAACCCAGAGATATATAGCACTACACAATTGGGTTAAGACAATACTAAATGCTGAAAGTAAGTCAGAGATTACTTTTGAATTTTGAATTTTGAATTTTGAATTTTGATATCTAAGCTGCTGACAAGAAATATTGTTGTCTTTTCTGATGCTGTAAATGATACATATGTTCAAACAATTTCCAACAATATTCTTCAGAAAGTCCGCAAGTTATAGCTCCTCTAAGTACAACATTAAAATACCAATCGTTAGGAGCTAATTCCTGGGGTAATTTATCTATAACAATATAGGTACAAACCCCACTATATAATTTCCCTTGACTATACACCTCAACTATTTCTGGTCGATAACCACCGCAGTGAATTTGTTTAATAAAATCGAATTTTACAGTTTCTCTTTCATCTAGGCGAGGGCGTAACCTCAAAGGTAAATTATAAAGCACTCCTTCTACATTAGAATTCGGGTCTTTTACTACATCTAACGCTCCACAATTACGCTTTTCTGAATAACGATAAAATCCAATTCTATATCCTTTAAGTTTAGCAGGACCTATAACATAGTGATGAGTATTTTCTCCCAAGGTTCGTTTTAAGTCTACAGGACACATACAAGATCCATAGGCAAAGTAGTAAAACTTTTTCTCTGTAGAAGTCAGCTTGTTCATTTTAGTTATTGATTTGAAACTCTGAGTTAGTATATGTCTGAAAAGACAGATTTGATTGGAGCATATGCATTAAATTGTGCAGAAAGTTTGATACTTTTTTCTGTTAGATTTTGCACAATATAGTAATCAGTAGTCAGCTATCAACTTTTCACTTTGAAGAAGGAGTCAGGAGTCAGGAGTCAGGAGTCAGGAGTTATATCATGTCCCGTTGAATACTTAGGGTTTGCTGATTAAATCTAAAAGCATTGATAGATAAAGGTTTTAGCTGTTTTAGGTTGAAAAAAATTCCTGGTTTTGAGCTCTTCATGCTCAAAAAGTTAGTATTAATGGTAAGAGTTGGGCAGAAAAATCATTCTTACATTGTTACTTCTACCTCCTCTTAATTCCCATTTCTCCCCTCCTGGGAGGGGGAGGGGCGAGGGGTGGGTTGTCTCTTGTCTCCTGTATTCCCCTCCTGGGAGGGGGAGGAGCGAGGGGTGGGTTGTCTCCTGCCCCTACTAAAAGATTTTTGAGCGCAA
>NZ_JAAHGK010001672.1:0-1313 GCF_010672505.1 Okeania sp. SIO2B9
CCTGTTTTTGCTACCCGTCCCATCATTACCACATCCCAGACATTACCCTACAAGTACAAGCAGGAAAATTAACTGGTATTATTGGACCAAATGGCGCAGGTAAAAGTACCCTCTTGAAGGGAATGTTAGGGTTAATTCCCTTAAGTGAGGGTTCTATTATCTATAATGACAAACCTCTTTCAGAGCAGTTAAAAATAGTTGCTTATGTACCTCAGAGGTCGCAAATTGATTGGACTTATCCGGCCACTGTCTGGGATGTGGTAATGATGGGACGGGTAGCAAAAACAGGTTGGTTTCGTCGCTTTTCTACAGTGAGTCGGCAGATAGGGATGGAGGCGTTGGCCAGAGTAGGCATGGATGGTTATCGCGATCGCCCTATTGGTCAACTTTCTGGCGGTCAGCAGCAACGGGTATTTTTAGCACGGTCATTAGCTCAGGAAGCTGATATTTTTTGTTTTGATGAACCGTTTGTTGGGGTTGACCAGAAAACCGAAAATATTATTTTTGGGATTTTTCACGAATTAGCAAATTCTGGAAAAATTGTCATAGTCGTTAATCATGATTTAGGGGAATCTATTACTAATTTTGATGATTTGATTCTGTTAAATAAAGAGTTAATTGCTGTGGGCGATCGGCAGGTTGTATTGCAGGAAGAAAATTTATATCGTGCTTATGGAGGTAAAGTTGGTTTCTTTTCAGAACCTTTAGCGAAAATTGCTTAAAGCAGTTTTGGAGTTATAAGGTACAAAGTTTTGTGAGTTTAAGGAATAGGGAATTGGGAACAGGGAATAGAGATTAGTATTAAACAGTATCTTGCCCTTCCTCAAAAATGCTGTAATTATTCCCGATTTTTTTAGTAGGATTTAGGTTTTATACTGAGGGATATCGATGTTTTTTACAAATGGTAGAAGTAAGGAAGAGGGAAGAAGGAAGAGGGAAGAAAGATTGAATAAAAAAAGGTAATTTCAGTTAGCCTCTTGTGGTCGGAACTGCGGAATTCAGTTATCAGTAAAAATCATATATATATAACCATCTAAAATTAATTGGATCGGTTTTTTTTAAGTATCTTTAAACGATATGCACCTTTTTGTAGCATTCTTTTTTTTACAGGGCTTTTAACCGGACAATATTTAGTACTTTTAGCATATACATTATACTTTATATCGCTAAAGTCGATCCTATTTTGAAATTACCTAAAAACAGAAATATTCGGCATAACTTACGACTTTTTGGCAGTGAAATAATTTGTTTTATAGCTTTATTAGAAAATCAATAGACTAGTTTACTACCAGGAAAAATAACAATTACACTAA
>NZ_JAAHGK010001673.1:0-1312 GCF_010672505.1 Okeania sp. SIO2B9
AACTCTTCGATACTTTTGTGTGGTTCTAGCTTTAACAATCTCGGCATGGCGATCGCCCAACTCTTACTATTCATCCCTTAATTTATCAGGTTTAATTTTTTTATACCGATGCTACCGGATTTGATATAATTCCTTAATTCCAATATCGACACCAATTGTAGGTCTTTGTGCTTCAATACTTGGTTTCTCAACTTCATATTTACAGCGCTTTTCATTTAAGTAGACTACAAAATTCTGTTGGTGCGCGGGAGTAGGGAGTATGGAGTAGGGAGTAGGAGAATGCTTTGGCCACTGTAGTCTATCTATTTGAAAACCGCTATAATAGCTATAAACCATTGATCGGCAGTACGAGAAATCACACAATTATGTATTGCTGTTACAGGTAATGGTTTGGCAAGACGCACCCAACCTATTGAAGGTAATGTAAGACGAAGGTTTTTCAATCAACAAAATTGGGATGGTTCAAACTGATAAATATACACCATCCGATACTATTTTGCTAACAATTGTTAACAATGCACAGTAAGATTAACTTACTGAGGGGGTATCTCCCAATGTGGTAGAAAATTTTTCTACCACGCTTTTGATCAAAATTCCACGCGCTCCGTTTAAGTCGCGATCAAGGCGAAAACCATCGTTACCAGTCACAACTTTTTTGCCACCTAAATTGTTGAGGATTTCACCAGTCCAGCTAACGGTTTTGCTAGTGTAGGCTTCACTTACATCTACAACGACTTTGTTGTATTCAACAGCTTTATGCTTTAAGAAAAGCTCAAACCTATAGTGTGCCCAGTTCAACATTTGTCTCACTGATTTACTTCTGAGTTTTCTGCTTGATTTGGTTGTCATCTGAGAAACTTCAAAAGTTGGCAGCAGAATTACATCAAAGTTTTGAACCAAAAATAAAGCTGTTTTGTGGTGCAACTCATCTATCAAGTTTCTAATTTTTGACCTCATTCGATTAGCTGCTTTTTTCATACGCTGCTTGGTTTTAGATTTAGCTTGAGTCAGCCTAGAAATCAAATCATCTAAGTGATAACAAAGTCTCTGAATTTTGCCAATATCGCCAGAACCTATCCAACCAAAACTATTTTCTGAAAATAGCGTTAAGAAGTTTCTCACTCCAGGGTCTAATGCTACAACCCGGCCTTGATTTTCAGCCGGATGTTTTGGTGCATCAACTGGCAAGCAAAGGTAATATTGTCCTCGAGCAACAACTATTCTGCAATCTCCAAAAGTCTCAGGTAATAGCTCAGAAAATTTGAGTAACCCAAGCTTAGTGTGGTAAATACCTTTTGTTGATACTGCCGAT
>NZ_JAAHGK010001674.1:0-1311 GCF_010672505.1 Okeania sp. SIO2B9
TAGCTGCTTATACCGATGAACTACGTCGAGACTTATCTACCAGTAAGTGGTTTGATCCCAAGCAAATAATGCTTCCGGAAGTATATTGGGAACTAACAACTCCGAAAATATTAGTTCTCGAATGGTTGGATGGTAAACCTATCTTATCAGTGAAGGTGAAAGGCATTAACAATAATGGGGATGTAGATGCAGAAAAGCAAGCACTCTCTACTTTATTATGTCGTGCTTTCTTTCAACAGTTTTATATCACTGGTTTTTTTCACGCTGATCCTCATCCTGGCAACATATTTTATCTGGAAGATGGACGTATTGCTCTACTAGATTGTGGAATGGTAGGTCGTCTCGATCCACGCAGTCAGCAGAATTTAACAGAATTATTATTAGCGATCGTTGATCTAGATGCTAAAAGATGTACTCAGCTAACTTTAGAAATGGCAGAAGTTGCTCAACGGTCAAATTTAGCTAAGTTGGAAAATGATTACAGCAAAATGCTGCGAAAATATTACAATCTTAGCTTGTCTGAAATCAATTTTTCTGAAGTATTTTATGACATCTTACAACTGTGTCGTAACAACAAAATTAAATTACCAAGTAATTTGGGTTTATATTCTAAAACTTTAGCAAATTTAGAAGGAGTCGCTCGTAGTTTTTATCCCCAAATTAATCTTTTGGATGAGATTAAACCATTAATGACCGATTTATTTCGCCGACAATTATTAGGGGACGATCCAGTACAAACTTTATTAAGAACTGCTATTGATGTGAAGAATTTGTCTTTAGAGTCTCCTCGTCAACTAGACTTATTTTTAGACAGACTTACTTCCGAAACATTGAAGTGGAATTTGACTTTAAAAGATATTGAACCTTTGACTCGTAGTGTAAATAAGTCAGCTAATAGACTGTCTTTTAGTGTAGTGGTAGGTTCATTAATTATTGGTGCTGCTATTGTAACTGCGGGTTCTCAAAGTAGTCAGTTATCTGTGTTAAGTGAAGCTTTATTTGCAGTAGCTAGTTTTCTTGGGTTGTGGTTAATTATTAGTATTCTTCGTTCTGGTCGTTGGCGAGAGTAAATACAGTTAGAAGAAGGAAGAAGGAAGAAGAAAGAAGGAAGAAGGAAGGGTGCATCTCAATTTTGAATAAAGCCAAAAATTTATCGCTTTTAGGCAACAGGCAACAGGCAACAGGCAACAGGGAATATACAGGAAAATAGTATTTTTGCAAATATGAGATGTATCCAGAAGGAAAGTACATTAGTCTATAGATCAATACCTTATGAGTTTTGGTTTTATATGAACCGTATTGAATTATATA
>NZ_JAAHGK010001675.1:0-1311 GCF_010672505.1 Okeania sp. SIO2B9
TTAAATTAGAGTTTGGCCAAGGTTACGTGCGAAAGAAAAAGCTATTAACCAAGAGTAATATTTTTGATCTTTGTAGAACTAACAACCATTAAATAATTACAACTTACCCTAAGAAAACAGATGCTAACTTATCAACGCAAATCCGTAAGTCTATCATTAATATCAACAGACTTGCCAATTTGGTCCATAGTTGAAACAGCGGCCACTGTATATCATAAAGACCGCGATCAATTTCATATATTATTGCATGAACCTGCAATTACAGACAAAGAAACATCATGTATAGACATAGATGAGCCATCAATATTGCCAACTGTCTTAAAACCAAGACTTTTATGGCTAGAAGTTTCCCCGTCCCGAGTCATTATGACTATGCAAGGAAACGGTAAATATTGTTACCGCCATATCTGGGAAAGAGGAGTATATGGCATCTGTCGTTATTGGTTACAAGACGAGTCATTCAATTTACATTATCAGCTACAAATGCGTAACTTTACCCGTAACCTAGTAGTTCAGGGAAGACCAGTTCCAGATTATCTGCGTTTAGAATATGAACTATGGTCTCAGCAGTTACGCATGGGACATTATGTACTAGAGCTAGAAATTCATCACTAATAGTTTGATTGAAGTTACCAATCAATATTTTTCCTAACAAAAACCACTTAAAACTTAACTGTCAATTCAGTTATCAGTTAGCCTCCTTCGGAAGAACTGCGTTAACAGTTATCAGCATCTCCTGCAATACAGAAGCGAGAAGATGCAGAATTTTCTTTATCTTGGTCGATTGGATATGGCGAGGTTTCCTCGCCATCCCACCCTTAGGAAAGTTCCGAAGACCGACCGCTTTCTATCCCCTTAAAAGGGAAGGTTTGAGACCCTATATTTTTGGTAATAGAAATTATTTATTAGGTGTAAAGTGCTCTAAACTTATTTATCTTGACAATAAGTAACCAGCTTATCTAACAAAATATCTTTTTCTGTAGCAACCTTATTAGCTTGCTGGCCTGTTTGAGTAAGTTGATTTTTAGCCTGATTAAATTTTTTTCTACCCTCTAATGAAGCTTCAACTTGTGTGCTAGTTTTAAGAGCTACACTCATCTCAAGAAAAGCTTGAGAAAGTTCTTTAAATGTTCGAGTTAAGTCTTTTTGAAACTGCTGAAGAGTTTCATCCTCAAGTTTGAGAGCTTCTAACTCCTGAGAAATTGCTTCTAAATCTCCTCCTAGCTGATTAGTTGTCGCAGCATCAAAGGAATTTTCAGAATTGACAAGAGTATTTCCTTTGTTAATAGTAACAATCAATTAATTACACTG
>NZ_JAAHGK010001676.1:0-1308 GCF_010672505.1 Okeania sp. SIO2B9
TATTCGACCCAGGCTTTACCATCATAGACTTAGCCAATATTGCTGTATCTGGCAAATTTAAGGATGGACAGCCATGCCATAGATGAGTTTGTTTGATCGCGTAAATACTTCTAATTATCCCTCACCTTCTTTTATTCTTTCTGGTACTGGTGATACTCCGATTTATTGTTGGCATATTCCAGCTTTTAACCGGACAGATGTTTTTGATGTTACTGGTGCTGGTGATACGGTTGTTGCTGCTTTGACTTTGGCTTTGAGTATGGGTGCTTCTAGTTGGGAGGCTTCTGTTTTAGGAAATTTGGCTGCTAGTCTGGTGGTGCGTATATTTGGCACTGCAACTACGACGGTTAATGAACTCAGGGAGGCTTTACAAGCACTGGTTAGTTAGGCTCAAGTTACTCTATTGTGCGGCTTGGATGAAGGTGGCGATATAGCTGCCACACTTGCTACGCCAACGCCAAATCACCTCTATAGAGGAATGAACTAGAATTGTACTTTGTAAGTTTCCAGCTTACAATCAGTAATCATATCATGTCTGGTAGTATATTTAGTGGGACTTACAGCGGTTTTCATTCCGCTAACGCCCCTACAGGGTTTTGGTTATGACAAAGATTTAATGGTTGTGCCTGTGCGAAAGTGTGGGAATGGTCATATAACTATTGTCCCTTAATACTTTTAATTCTTATGGAATATCCTCTATGTGGCCATCACAAAACTCGGGTATCATGGAAAGACGAGCAAAGGAAGTCAACGATATTATTGTCCTGAATGCTTGCAAACTTTTCCTTCGGAATGTTGCGCAAACAGTGACACCTTCGACACTCTATACTATCGTAGACAGGTTCAGCCTGAACAAATGCGGATGGTTTTGCAAGCTCATGTCGAGGGTAGTAGTTTAAGAGGAATTAGTCGAGAGCGTGAATCTGGCCTATAATACAGTAGTCAGTGTGGTGAGAGCAGCCTCTCAAAAAGGACAGATGATTCATAATGCCAATGTAGAAAATATCCAAACCTCACAGATTAGTAGTGATGAGTTTTGGTGATTTGTTCAAAAAAAGCGAGTGCTAATTGGTGGGGTCTCCCCAGAATGTAAGACGCACTCAAGACACAAAAAAACTGTCAGATAAATGAATTGATAGAAGGTGACTGTGGGATTGGTATGACCCAAGCCTGATCAAGTGGGCTAATTCTCACAGCAAGAGTTGGTAAACATACAGACCAGTTCATAGAAGAAGTTATCGTTAACACGGAAGGTAAAACAGACTGTAAACAATGGCATAGGGATGACTGGGGAGGATATGAGCGAGT
>NZ_JAAHGK010001677.1:0-1307 GCF_010672505.1 Okeania sp. SIO2B9
TTGGCATAGGCAATAAAATGATGTATATTTTTATATAAAGAGCCGATAATATTGTCGGTAATTTGAGCAATATTTTGGCGTTGACTTTCTCCTAATAATCCCGCCAAATCCAAGGCGAAATCCCTTTACCAACGCCAACAATCGAAGTATTAACGAAAAGTCAAATTGCCTAAAACCCTTTTCATTTTGCCTGTTGCCTTCTGATAACGACCATTTTTAACGTTAACCTACTTAGTATTTCCATAACTCCTAACTACTCTTGCTGCACTCCGAAATAGTTGATAGTATCTTTGACTAACTTCATCACCCACTTCAGACAATACATCAATGCCAATGCCATTACGACCCTGACTTTTTCCAGAACTATGAATATAACGTCCTTCTCCCAGGTATAATCCTACATGATCTGCCTTTTCACCAGTGCCAAAAAACACTAAGTCTCCGACTATGAGTTGATTATTTAATTGATATTTGTCTAAGGAAATCTTCTGACAAAAAGCTTCCTGTTGATAAGCATCTCTAGGTAACCAAATACCAACAGAAACAAAAGCAGCTTGAATAAGGCCAGAACAATCATAGTTAGGTCCTACTGTACCTCCCCAAAGATAATAATTAGAAGTGTTCATCGCTTTATAGGTAAAAGCAATCACCTCTGGTAATTTCTCTCTAATTTCAGTCTCGCCAAAAATGTGAGGCTGAAAAGGAGTTTGTGTTGGCTGAATTTTATCAATGTCTGTATATCTTAACCACCCTTGATAGTCATCTTCTTGTAACTTGACCAAAATTGCACTGTCGAATTTTTCCTGTAACTGGATAACTTGTAAATTTCGCCCAATTGCTGCTTGAGTTACCAAAATATTGCACTCAGAAGAATCATAGATATTGATATTAGCTTGGCACTGATACTCAACAACATTAGATAATTGCTGGTCGAACACTAAATTTCGCTTGGATAATTTACTGAAGTTATTATAATATTTTATGGATATAAATTACAACCTTAGTTATCAGAATCACTATTATTTAAAGATAGCTTTAATTTTCAATAACTATGGAATAATTAACAGAGAATTTTTCACTCAATCCATATATTATTAAATAAGTATTTTTCTCTTTTCTAAATTTTACCTAATTTTTCTATATGACTTTTTTTGATCGAGATGAACAGTTAAATATTCTGGGTAAAGACATTATAGAGGCAATCAAGATAGAGTTTTCGGAATTAACTTATGAGCAAATTGCGATAACTTGGTTAGTCTACGATTTACCAATGGCAGGAAATATTAAGAATTCTACAGAGTTTTGGA
>NZ_JAAHGK010001678.1:0-1307 GCF_010672505.1 Okeania sp. SIO2B9
GGAACGTTCAATTGTTGTTTTACGGCGTTTATAAACATTCAGCTATTAGCAGTCAGCTCTCATATTTTTAAGGAATGAAAAATTATTTGTAAGCATTTAGGTATTAGCTATCAGCTCTCAGCTTTTTAATTAATAGGATGCATCTTAGATATTTGTAAAAATACTTTTTTTCTATTGCCTGTTGCCTATTGCTTTTTCCTTAAAAGCAATAAATTTTTGGCTTTATTCAAAATTTAGATGCACCCAATGAATGAAAAAATCATTCGTTTAATTTTCTGTTCAAATTTGATTCATTATAGGTTATCTGGAATTGGTAATTTATCAAATGATATAAATGATATATAAGTATTGCCACTAACAAATCAATACAGTATGGGAGAAGCAAGAATTCAAGCTTAGGTATTGTATATCTATAGTCTTTTAGGACTAAAGGATAAAGAGTAGATTTTTCTATTCATGTTCAATAAAAAAAAATAATCTGGTACTTCAATAAAATGGCAAAAAACTATCTGAAAGCTTCAGCTAAAGCAGGTCGTGTATTTGCTGGTCCTCTAGCACCTCTTTTTGAAGGTGTTCTTAGTCTCTATGAAGATGAACAAATAGAAAACCGTGAAGCTAAACTAGACGAAATGATTAGCAAAGTAGAAAACGTGAGCCGTGAAACTCTTGAGGAAATATTTGAAGCTAGAACCGATATAAAGGAATTAAGAGAACAATTTATCTTGGGAATGGAAATTTGTTTTTCTGTTCTGGCTAAAAATACGGCGTTATTATCTAGCCCAGATTTAGAAGAAAATCTTCCTTTTTTGATGGAACCATATAGGGAAAAGTTAGAAGCAAGTGGGTTGATTACAGATGAAGTTTTAGCTGATGAACTTTATAAATTTTACGAGAAAGATACCCGACTTTTTTTAGCACATATTTCTGCTGATTTTCCTGTGGGATAACTTCGTACTAATGAAGCTTTACCAGTTGTTATTTCCAACTTTTTAAGCAGATGTTCTGGTCAGGGATTAAATCAACAAGCTAAAATATTTAATGCTTTAAGTAAAAAAAATCCAGGTAGTGAACCTTTAAAGGTAAAAAGCTTGATGCTTCAGGAACAAGTGATTAAGAAAATAGGGGAATGAGAAAATATTTATGGCTAGTTTATTTCAAGAGTTTCTAGAGAAGATTAGACAACGAAGTGGTAAATATGAAGATATTAAAGAGGAAATTCTTAAGGATATTTTACAAGTTTATAAAAGGTATGAATTATTTATAAATACTCTAGAATAAGGGGGCTTTGATATTAGTAACTTGAGGCT
>NZ_JAAHGK010001679.1:0-1305 GCF_010672505.1 Okeania sp. SIO2B9
TAAGATTAAAAAAGTCAATATCTTGAAGTATTTAATCTTGCTCATCCTCAGCATTTAGCTATTAGCAGTTAGCTCTGATATTTTTAATGAATCAAGCAAGCATTCGCTTAAGCTCTACTACATTTTTAACCAGAGAATTGAAGCACAAGAACGACGAGTTTTAGTTGTTCACTAAAGGTAATAAAGCTGATAGCTGTTTGCGCAGCATTCCGGAGGAAATGCTTACTATTCATCTTCTGGTTTCAGAGATCTTACAGTTTCTTGAATTGACCCTATAACAAATCCCATAATTGCACCTATTGTTGCATAAGCACGAGGTGCTTTTGCACTGCTATAACCTTTATCTATTCTTGTAAAATTACAACATTGATAACGACTTTTACTCATCTCTGCAGCAGCTAATCCAATTACTGAGCCAATTACAGCCATCATCAAGCCAGAAAATATTACTAGCTTTAAATTAATTGTTTTTTCTTCCATTACTAACTAACCCCCATAATTGAAATTAAAATAAAATTAATTTGTATATATAATTTTTTTCTAGCATAATTTTGACTATTTTTCAACTATTAACAGTAAAAAAATTCATAAAAATTCAATTAATTTTACAGGAATTAAGGCGAGCTAAAAAGTATACTGCTAGTTTAGCCCCATAAGGAGAATCCCACCAAGCAACAGGAAAACAACCTTTAGGTGCTTCTAGACTAAAATTAAGGTTTTCATAAGGTATCCATTTATTGTTTAACTGCAATCCCAGTCGTTCACAAGTCTTATTCAAAAGTTTCATATCTATATTAGAAATATCATAAGTTCCTCCCATACTTTCATAAATTTTCTTTTGTATACTAAAGCCAAAATGACCTTTACTATAATTCGTCCAGAGCTGATCTATTAAATTTATTACGCTACATGGAAATTTGATAACATCATCAGGAGTCAGTTTTTCTTTGTCAGTTTGACCAGATATTTCTAACATGACTTTTGCAGTTTCTTGGTCTGCTTCTTTCCATTTTCCTGCGGATAGTAAATCTCTCAATTTGCCATAGCGGTAAATATCAGAAATTAACATTAGTGCTTGGTCTAATTTTTCTTCTAGTCGAGCCACTCTTTCTGATAATTCTAACTCTCTTGAATTTTGTTGTGATGAGAAAGATTCATCAGAGGAAATAGTAGATTTATTTATCTCTTTATATTCTATTTCGTTAGACATAATTACTAAAAAAATAGTTTAGAGCAAAATTTTTGGAGTAATTATGTCTAACGAAATAGAATATAAAGAGATAAATAAATCTACTATTTCCTCTG
>NZ_JAAHGK010000168.1:0-8213 GCF_010672505.1 Okeania sp. SIO2B9
GGGGATAGTCAACGAAGGGCCGCTCCGCGTCTACGCTCCCCCAAGTAATTTTGAACACCCCCGTTGACGGTGGGGTATTAAACCCACAAAGAAAATGATAATAATGATACCAAAATACAGCTACCTCCTAAATAACTCAACACTTTCTTACTTCTTGCTTCTTACTTCTTCCTTCTTCCTTATTCAATTACAAATATCTCTGAAAAACTTCTTCTCAATAAGTTCCCCAGCTTTAATAGATTTCCGCAGCCAATTTAATTCCAAATCTAATTTTTCTGTTTCAGTTAATTCCCAATTATTATGCTGTCGTCGCAAACGATTTGTCATATCATATAAACACAAAGCAACACTAACTGAAATATTAAAACTTTCACTAAATCCCTGCATTGGAATTTTTACCGATACATCTGCATTGTTTTGAGCATATTCTGACAACCCATTAATTTCCGAACCAAACATTAACGCTACTTTTGTATTTACAGATAATTGTTCAACAGTTATTTGTTTTGTATGGGGGGTTGTTGCTGCTATAATATAACCCTCACTTCTTAATTTTTTTAAACATTCTTGAGTATTATTTATGCCTTCTTGATTATAGCGGTATAATGTTAACCAGCGGTCTGAACCAACAGTAACACCTTGAGTAATTGTGAATATATTTTTGTTCTCTATAATATGCACATCTTGTACCCCAAAACTGTCACAACTTCGGAGTACCGCACTAGCATTGTGGGGTTGATAAATATCTTCTAAAATAACAGTAATATGACGGGTTCTTTGCTGCAAAACAGATACTATTTTTTCCCAACGAGCATGGGTAACAAATTGACCTAAATAAGTAATTAATTGTTGTTTTTCTTCTAATTGCATTCAGCATTAATCTAAATATTTATATTTACCGAAAAATTAAGGTATAAAGCCTCTACATTCATAGAGAAAAAATAAAAACAATCCTTTTAGCCAATCCTCTTAGTTTACAAGAAATTGTTAATTATTAATTGTTGAAAGAGAAACTGCTATTTTTATCAATCGTTCTTGACCTTAAGTTTCTCTTTGTGCTTTTTTTTAGCTAATAAAGGTTCTTGCATTATTTTTTTTAAAGTTGGCTTGGAAGCATAAGGTTTTACAAGTTCTTCTAGAGGCATTTTCCTAGTTTCATTACTATTAACATTAACTTGATAAACAATATTATTATCAACATCTAATCCTGTTAGCCATCCACTACGAGGATGATACGCACTCGTGTCAATATTTAGCCAACCTGCCCCACGAACTAACTCTCCAGGCTCAACATTATTAAAAGTAAAAGTTATAGTATGACCTATAATCATTAACTTATTGGGAAAGTAAGGTTTTTCAATACCATGAAATTCTTTGCGAATCCAACAATATTCATGATAAGTTTGCTTTTGAATAGGTAGTTTTGGATTTACCCCTGCATGAACTAACCAAATATCTCCTAAGTCTAGATATAGAGGTAGTGATCGAATCCATTCTACATCCTCATAAGGCATAATTCCTTGATCTCTATAACTTTCTACCGTTTCATTCCCTCCACTGTAAAACCAAGCTTCCCATGCTCCTTTTTTGTCTGCTTTATCTGAAAGAGCTTGAATCATCATTTGTTCGTGATTTCCCTGGAGAGACTGATAGGAGCTATTTCTGACAAATTCTATTACTTGGGAGCTTTTTGGGCCTCGATCTATTAAGTCCCCTAAAAAATACACCTTTTCATTTTTTCCAGGGGCGATCGCCTCTAGCAAAACCATTAGACCATCATAATGCCCATGTACATCACCAATTATAATACGTCTCTGCTTCATTTTTACTTCTAAAGATTTCCTACAATATCTAGTTTTTTTCTATCTACTTTATTGCATTAAGTAAGGCAAAAAAGACTTTATTATACTAAATTTTAATGTCAGAAAATTTAATTAAAACATCTAATATATTATTCACTTTAATTTGTATCTATAATATCACATAGTTTCTGAGGTAAACCGACCCTAATTTTTAGGCAAATCCAGAATGTAGCTAATTTGAAACAAATTGTAGCTTCGAGTAAAATTGGGGTCGGCATACCTTAGACGAAAAATACTTTTAGTAAGTTCATGTCTGCGGAAAATTTAGTTACTTAAAGCACGCAGGAATTTTTGAATTTCAGTTAAAAATCCTTTCCGTTTTGGTTTAGTAGTAGTTTGCTCAGAAGAAGCAGAGCTATCTATTTTAACTGTAGTAGTAGCTTCAGCTAAAATCATTTCCACAGTATCTCCCATTGGTTTCTCAGATCGCTCTGCAATTAATTTATATTGGCCATTTTCCTCAAGCAAAACTTGCCAGGGAGAAGGATAACAACGATACAATGCAGCCTCACCAAAAGACTTGATATAGTAGCAAGATTCAATAGTTGTAAGAAATCTTTCCCGGAGTTGACGTGCTGCATAACCAATTCCGACAATAGATACATCCTCTAACCTCGGAATTAACATTACAACTGGGCGATCGCCTGCCAGATTACACAATTTTTCGGCCTGGGCCACTTCTACAGAAGAAAGGGCAACTAACAGAAAAAACTCGTCTTCCGGTGAAATTTTGCTATCAACTGGAGACCTACTTGTGCCAATATCTTCTACTTTTACTTTAAAAGGCGCTTCTTGCCAATCTCGTCTTGCTAATGCTGCAGCACCAGTATCAGGAAAGAAGACTTTTGGTTGAATGCCTTCTTCAAGTAAAGCAGGAATAAATTGTGCTGCTAGAGATTGAGCTTGAAGTTCAATTTCTGGAATAACTATTTCGATTTGGATTCTACTATAACCATCCTGGAGAGCTATCTTAGTAGCTTCTATAGCTTGAGCGAGTGCTTCATCTATGTCATTGGGTAGTTTATTCATCTATAAATAGCGATCGATATTTCTAAATTTCTCAACTATACTGTAACTGATAGAAGATTTTCAACAATCTTCAGTACTTTCCATAACATAATAAATAAAACAGGACTTACCCATGCAACTCCCTTGAAAACACCATTTGTAGGGGCGTTAACGTAGTTGTGCGTAGCAAATGGCATTGGGTAGCGCCAAGCTCAGAATTGCGCCCTCACTCGATTTAGTGTCCGCGCATAAGTCCCGATCATAAATAAAACTTGAACAAAAGGAAAATATGAGACATCCATTTGACAATGACCTAGAGACTCTTGAGTCTTTACAAAAAAGTCAAGTTGAACCTAAGCGTAATACTCCTAATGACCCTTCTCAACCTATAGCAACAACTCAAGCAATAGGAGAAGAAGGTGGTGCTACAACAGAAGCTTTTGATGATTCGGAGAATGGTGGCGAACTTATAGCAACAACCTTAGAATTAGGAGAAGAAGGCGGTACCAGTGAAGCTATAGGAACAACTCAAGCACTAGGAGAAGAAGGTGGTAATCTTTCTGTACCTACTACTCAAGCACTGGGAGAAGAAGGTGGTATTACTCCCATCGGAGTGCCACCGGGAGAAGTAACAACTCAAGCTATAGGAGGAGAAGAGGGAGGTTTTGTTACTCCTATTAATAATGAAATTCTGACTCAACCAGGTTCTGAAGAAGGTTTCGCAACCACTCAAGCAATAGGAGAAGAAGGTGGTATTACTCCCATCGGAGTGCCACCGAGAGAACTAACAACTGAAGCAGTAGGAGAAGAAGGCGGTTTTGCTACTCCTATTAAGAATGAAATTCTGACTCAACCAGGTTCTGAAGAAGGTTTCGCAACAACTCAAGCAATAGGAGAAGAAGGTGGTGTAACTACTTTAGCAGTAGGAGAAGAAGGCGGTGTTACTACTTTGGCAATAGGAGAAGAAGGTGGTTTTGCGACTCCCATTAATAATGGAACTTTCACTCAAGTAGGTTCGGAAGAAGGTGGTGTAACTACTTTAGCTATAGGAGAGGAAGGTGGAGATTTTAATGAAGAGATTTATCGGCAATCTTATCCTGGTATTGATGTTGCTATCAATAGAGGAGAATTTAGTTCTGGTTTAGAACATTACATTCAGTTTGGACAATTTGAAATTGAACGCATTGGTTTTTTTACTGACAATGATAGTAATGATATTATTAATGCTTTCGGCAACAATACCAGAATTGTTGGTGTTAGTGTTATTGGATATGACCTCATCAACGACCGAGTTATACCTAGTGATTTGGGAACAGGAGAAATTGATATATTAGTTGGTAGTTCGGGAATAGAGGGAGTAGATCAATTTATACTTGGTTCTTCCCAAGGGTCGCCTTTTTATCTTGGTTTTGGTGATTCAGACTTTGCTTTTATTCAAAATTTTGATACTCCTTTAGATCAAATTAAGTTATCAGGAACTTTGAATGATTATAGTTTTGAAATCGTTAATGATTCAGTTAATATATCTACTCTATCAGGAGATTTGATTGCCATCATAGAAGGTGTTTCATCTCTAGATAATTTAAACCTTAATTTTATTTAGTTAATAAATGGGAAAGTAGACTTGTAAGCAGAAATATATTCAAACTCATAATATTAGAACTTATACCAGTTTTATTTGAGGTTGCATAGAATGATGAAATTCATTAAATCGATCTATTTTTATCTACGCTTACCTGCGGTCAATTATGCTTGAAGTCAATTATGCTTGAAAGATTATTCTATGCAGCTTCATTTCAATTTGGTATTACGCAATACTAAGGTATTTTCGTCCGAAGCGACTGATAGGGAAGCAATCTCAAATCCTAGTTTTTTGTACCTCATGGGTAAGTCCTGAATATCTACGCTTTTTTCTCCCAAGTCTTCCTTTTCTTTCTCATTCCCTTTCTTCCTTTAAAATACTTGACAGGAGATGTCCCTTTGACTAAAAAGATAAATTACGACTAAAAAATGGGAGCAAAGCAATTCATTCTGACTCCTGACTCCTGACTCCTGACTCCTAAGAAATAGCCTAACTATTTGTAGCAAACAGTTGTCAAATTGGTATAACTTTAATGAATATTTTAATCCTGGGCAATGAAGAAGATATTCATGCTGCCCATCTCAAAAAGTCTCTCACAGAAAAAGGAATAACAGTTGATTATTTAGATACTCGTTTATTTCCCACTAAGTTAAAAATCTCTTGGCAACCTATTACTCACACAGGATGTTTAATATTTCCAGATGGCAGAAAATGGAATTTAGCAGATATAAATAAAATTTTTTGGCGGACTTTTGCCGGGGTTAATGTTCCGAAATTAACTGATTTATATCAGGAGAGAATAGCAGTTAATGATTCGATGGGTTTATTACGTTCTTTTATGCGGTCTAAACCTGATAAATGGGTGAATAGTTGGGAAGCTTATGAATTTCATAAAGAAAAACCATTACAGTTAAGTTTAGCTAATAAAATAGGTGTGACTATTCCAGGGACTATTATTACTAATAACGCTGATGAAATTTTAGAATTTTCTCAAACATTTAAAGATGTAATTTTTAAACCTGTTTATGGAGGTTCTCATACTCAATTTTTAACGAAAGAACATCTAGAAATTAATCGGATGAAATTAGCATTAAGTATTTCTCCCGTAACTATCCAAGAATTTATTCCCGGTACAAATATTCGTAGTTATGTAATTGGGGAAAAAGTTTATTCTGCTGAAATTCGGAGTAGTTCCTTAGATTTTCGGGAAGATAAACGAGCAAAAATAATTTATTTAGAAACACCAGAGGATATCAAAGAAAAATGTTTAGCTATTACTAAAGCATTCGGATTAAAATGGACTGGTATTGATTGGCGATTTAAACCTAATGGAGATTTTGTTTTCCTGGAGGCGAATTTTAGTCCGATGTTTCTTCATTTTGAAAGGGAAACAGGTTGTCCGATAACTGAGGATTTGATTCAATTATTAACAAGTTAACTAGCTATCAGCTATCAGCTATTAGCTTAAAAATTTGTGTATAGAATTAGGTATCTGTTTGGGGAGCACTCCAGACCGAAACGCTTTTTAAAGTTGGGCAAGAATATTTATAATAAATATAATTGTTATACATCAACAAATTCATACAATTATTTTCAAGGAGTTGGTAATGTCTGTACAATTATTGCGACGACTATTTACTGTAGACCAGTATTATAAAATGCTGGAAGCAGGAATATTAACTGAAAATGAACGAGTAGAACTAATCCGAGGAGAAATTGTCAAAATGTCCCCTATTGGTATTCATCACGCAGTTTGTGTGGACAGTCTTACCGAACTGTTCATTCTACGTTTAGCAAAAATTGTTACTGTGAGAGTTCAAAATCCTGTAAGATTGAACGATAATTCTGAACCAGAACCAGATATCGCTTTGCTGCAACGACGGCAAGGATTTCGTCGCACTCAACACCCTCAACCAGAAGATATATTTCTCCTTATAGAGGTGTCAGATACAACAGTTAAATATGACCAAGAAGTAAAAATTCCCTTATATGCTGAGAATAATATTGTTGAAGTTTGGTTGGTGAATCTTCCTCAAAAATGTCTGGAAGTTTACCGACAACCTACTGCGAATGGTTATGAGATTGTGCAGACTTTTCAACGCGGTGAAACTGTGACAATTCAAGCTTTGCCTAATGTAACTTTTACTGTTGATGAAATATTGGGAGATTAATACAAACTTTCAACATTAATTACCCAATATTATATAAATTTATTCTGTTCTGAGTATTAGTAAAAAAAGCTTTGAGCTATGACTAAAAAATAGCTGAATGCGGATAGCTGTTTGCTGAATGCTTAATACAATTTTCTCAAGGAGTCGATCATGTCTGTACAATTATTGCGACGACTATTTACTGTAGACCAGTATTATAAAATGCTGGAGGCAGGAGTATTTACTGAAAATGAACGAGTAGAACTAATCAGAGGAGAAATTATCACAATGTCCCCTATGGGTATTCGCCATGCAGGTTGTGTCAACCGTCTTAATGAACTGTTCTTTTTGCGTTTAGCACAGACTGTTACTGTGGGAATTCAAATTCCTGTAAGATTGAATAATAATTCTGAACCAGAACCAGATATCAGTTTGTTGCAACGACGACCAGATTTTTATGAGACTCAACAACCTCAACCAGAAAATGTATTTCTCCTTATAGAGGTGTCAGACACAACAATTAAATATGACCGAGAAGTAAAAGTTCCCTTATATGCTGAGAATAATATTGTTGAAGTTTGGTTGGTAAATCTGACTGAAAAATGTCTGGAAGTTTACCGACAACCTACTGCGAATGGTTATGAGATTGTGCAGACTTTTCAACGCGGTGAAACTGTGGCAATTCAAGCTTTGCCTAATGTAACTTTTACTGTTGATGAAATATTGGGAGATTAACACAAATTTTCAACTTCACCATCGCTCCAAACCCGATATGAATGTGTATTGAATGTCAAAATTTTAGTGATTTATTTAATTTTTTGGTTTAAGTTTTACTTATCATACTTTACTATCCATCTACATAGTAGCCTATATTTAGTGGGGAATATGTGATTGTAATTATTGGTTGAAAAAATTATTACTTTGGATAATCTTAGGGAATTATACCAATATGGAAATCTATAAAAAATCAATTTATCAAGTAGGAGGTAGTTTGCCTCCAGATGCTCCCACTTATGTAACTAGACTTGCCGATGAACAACTTTATCAAGGTTTAAAAGCAGGAGAATTTTGTTATGTATTGAACTGTCGTCAAATGGGTAAATCTAGTTTAAGAGTCAAAACTAGACAACGGTTGGAAGCAGAAGGAATTGCCTGTGCAACTATTGATATTACAGAAGTTGGTACTTGGGAAGTTACTGCCGACCAATGGTATGCTGGAGTCATTGATAGTATTGTCAGTAGTTTAAATTTAGATGATTTTTTTGATATTGATGAGTGGTGGTCGGTTACAAATAAACTCTCGAATGTGAAACGTTTTAGTAAGTTTATCAGAGATTTTTTGCTGCCTACTGTTAAGCAAAATATTGTAATTTTTATTGATGAAATTGATAGTACCCTGAGTCTACCTTTTAATATTGATGATTTTTTTGCCGTAATACGAGATTGTTATAACAAAAGAGCCGATAATTCAAATTATCAAAGATTAACTTTTGTGATGATTGGTGTGGCAACTCCGGCAGATTTAATTATGGATAAAAAACGCACTCCTTTTAATATTGGTATACCTATAGAATTAACTGGTTTCAAAATGTCGGAAGTAGCTACTTTGGA
>NZ_JAAHGK010001680.1:0-1301 GCF_010672505.1 Okeania sp. SIO2B9
CTATTATCGTGGCATCCGATAATAGTAAAGATATTGCTATTAGTTTGCCTATGGCTATTATGTCTATGGCTATTAGGACATTAAATGTATAGTGTTTGTTCTGTAGACTTTTTATATAGTCTTTTGATCTGGTTTTTGACTTTTGATCTTTAGCTACCTGAACAGATTTTTTTGTTACGTATATTTGGGTTGACATCAAACTCTTTCCTTTGTCGTTTTTTGATCCAAAATCACCTGTTTGGTACTTACACCTCTAGGCCACTATTTTATGTTTATGAGTCTAGGAATTTTATGTACGGTTGTTAACAACAATCAGATTCTATCATTAATGTTTTAAAATTCAAACCTTTGATCGTAAATTTATGGTTTGTTGGACAAAAGACAAAAATACTATCATAAGTAACCGAGCATGGCACAAAAAATCTCTACCATTAGAGATCGGTAAAGCCTAATCCTAGTCTAAGTCTAAGGAAGTTGATCAAGATGTTAACAGAATACCCGCAGCATATCGTATCTTGGTGTCCTATGGCAATGCTAATCAATATTGATCATTTTCTTTGTGGGTTTAATACCCCACCGTCAACGGGGGTGTTCACGCATTACTTGGGGGAGCGAATCCCCATGTAATTTTCCTCCTGTCTCCTGTCTCCAGTATAGCTGTCTCCTGTCTCCTTCTTCAAGTAATGTATCTTTCCTGATATCAGCTACCTTTGTATGTAGCCTCGCTATTTTTAGCTGTGCTTTTTTCCAGTTATTGGAAAACTTGGTTTTATGTCTGTTAAGGTATTGAAGTCGTGAGAGTTTAGCTTCTAACCTCCTTTTTGATTTAGCCCCTTCAAAAACTTCACCAGTGGATAAAGTAGCTAGAGATTTTATACCTAAATCAACACCAACTACATCTACTGATTTCTCAGTAATTTGAGTTTCTTTCTCTCTAGAATTGAAACTGATGAACCAACGGTCGGCTTTTCGGCTAATAGTTACAGACTTAGGAGTAATATTATCTGGCAATATTTCGTAAGTTTTCACCCATCCAATTCTTGGTAATTTAATCTGATTAAAACCGACTGTAATTGAACCATCTAAAGTAAAGCTATCATCTTTACCTTTTTTCTTGAATTTAGGTTGACCAGACACTTTTTTAAAGCAACGCTTCCAAGATAACGATAAATACCTTAAAGCATATAAAATTAATATTAAGCAGTTTATAGTTAGAGAAAGCTATGTTTAATTTTCTCGGTGGAAAATATATCATCAGGAAAATTTTTTAGGAGAAGTTAGTTGCAACTTAGCCAAAACTA
>NZ_JAAHGK010001681.1:0-1299 GCF_010672505.1 Okeania sp. SIO2B9
TGTGAAGTTCTCTCCCGTTAAATCAAAGATTATAACCGGAGCTTCTCAACAAACAAAGAAGTTTCTTGTTTTGCTGGCTGACCAATATCTAAGCCTCCACAAGCAGACAAGATGATACCCACCTCGTTTAACGCTTTATTTAATATGTTTTTTGCTGCATTTTCATCCCTATCTAAAACTGTTCCACATTTCTGACAAGAATGAGTTCTAACTGATAAAGTCTTAGGTACTTTTTGACCACAATTACTACAATTTTGTGATGTATTATGAGGGTTAACTTTGATTAGATGAACACCGCGTTTTACCGCTACTGCATTCAATTTTTCAATAAAATTACTCCAGGCTACATCATAAATTGATTTTGATAGTTTAGTATTTTTAGCTAGACCTTTAATATTAAGGTCTTCTACAGCAATTAAATCATATTCTTTAACTAATTTATGAGCAGTCTTATAGTGAAAATATTCTCTTTGCCTGGCAATATGTTGATGTAGTCTAGCTATTCTATTTTGTGCTTTTTTCCAGTTTTTTGACCCAATTTCTTTTCTAGATACTTTTTTTTGCTTTCTTGCTAAATTAGATTGAGATTTTCTATAAAATTTAGGAACAGAAACAGTCTCACCAGTATTAGTAGTTAAAAACTCTTTTAACCCTACATCAATACCTACAGCAGTTTTGATATTATTTGTAGGAATTAGATTAGGAACTGATTTATCTTCTAAACTGAAACTTATATAATAACCATCAGCTTTTTTGGTTATAGTTGCAGTTTTTATCGTCATACCATCTGGTATAGGTCTATGAACTATGACTGGAATAGTACCAAACCTACTAATAATGATTTGCTTACCATCGAACTTAATTGCTGCTTTAGAATGATTGACTCTGCTGAAACAAAATGACCTTAACTTTCCTGATTTTTTAAATCTAGGTCGCCCTCCACGTTGACCTTTTTTGTCAGGTATTAACCAACGTTTCCAAGCTTTATCTAGCCTTTGTAAGTTAATTTGTTGAATTTCTGAATATATTTCCTTGTAGTCAGGAAATAACTGTTTTGTCTGTTTAAGTGCTGATTGTTGAAAATAATAATCTGGTCTAGTAGAAATTTCACCAATAGGACATGAAATTAATGAACAACGGTCAACTTGACATCTAGTTCTATTTAACCAATCTAGTCTTTGACCTAGAGCATAATTCCAATGTCTTCGTAACAGTTCTAGCCAATAATCAATTTTGACTGACTGTTCAGTAGTGGGCTTAATTTTGTAGCAATGAGTAATTATCATAATTTTATACTAC
>NZ_JAAHGK010001682.1:0-1299 GCF_010672505.1 Okeania sp. SIO2B9
TGTAGATTTTTTGGTTGTTAGTAAGATTTTTGCTTGGTGATTAATTTCTGGTAATTCGGCAATCGCTAAGATATTTTTACATTGGTCTAAAATCCAACGATTAAGTTCATTTTCTTTAAGTTTGGCAGCAAAGCTAAGGCGTTCAAATACTGATTCTTTTAAAGATGCTCTTGCTTGACTAAAGGTTGTATATCCGACAATTGATATTGTCATTAGCGACAATATTAAAAAAGAACCTACAATCTGAATTAGGAGGCTTTTTTTCCAGAAATACATGATTCTAGATCCTCATTTTTTCATCTAAAATTTTTCTCTTTTGAAAGAAGTAGTTATACCAATTCCTAAAAGTAATGCTATACTTAGGTAACACTTCATTCATTAAGTAATTAACACAGGTAAAATATTTTTTTTGTTAATTTGAGTCAAGTTAATTTTAATTATTCTTATGTTTACTTCTCCTCCACTCCCCTACTACCCTACTCCTCTACTCAAGAAAATGTAGAAAAGTTTTTGAGAAATGGTATTAGTTAGGGGAGCTGTCGGTAGGACTACATACAGAGCATTAGCAGAAGCTGTAAAATCGCAAATTGCCATTAGAATTTGCTGCATCGCCTTACTCCAAATATTTTCTATATGTACTTGAGAATAAACATGGTTTACAGAATTATCAAATAAGTGAGTTTGACCTTCAGCAAACTGTTGAGATGCTACGGAAATATGAGGGTCTTTTTGATCGTGCCAAAATTGTTCTTCCCATAGTTGAGGCATAATCGGAAAATAGCAACCTTTACTACCTTTAATGTAAAGTCCTAAATTATTTGGTTGTATTAGATATGATCAAAAATCTTTCGCTAACTTAGGATGAGCAGAAGATGTAAAAATTATAGGTTGTTTAATAGATATTAAATATCTAGGTTTGTCTCCATTAGGATTATTTGGAAATTCTATAGTTCTCATTTGATTCAAGTAAATTTCTTCGTCTTCTTTTTGATATACAGGAATTGACATAGTTGAATTAATTGTCATTAAAGTCTCGCGATTGAGGAAATTAGTATGATTATCAGAATTTAGCCAATTAACTGCATTAGGTGGCACATATCCATTTTTATAAAGCTAGTGTACCAATCTAAAATTTCAATTATTTTTTGTCTTATAGCTGGTTTATCTACTTGTAATTTGCCCTGTTTATCTACTATTTGTAAATTGTTGGCCTCCAAAATTTGTTCAAATATAACATAACTATCTGAAGCATCGATAGACATGGGCAAACCGAAAGCATAAATATTACTGTCATTTTGT
>NZ_JAAHGK010001683.1:0-1298 GCF_010672505.1 Okeania sp. SIO2B9
CGCCGCTCTTTCTATCTTTATAACGTTATAGTTTTGGATCGCTATATATTATGGTCACGACTTAGGTATTTTTGAGTTTCAAACACTATTTATCTATAACATTATAGTTTTGGAACGCTATATATTATATTCAGGAGTTAGGAATTTTTGAGTCTCAAACACTATTTATCTATAACGTTATAGTTTTGGAACGCTATATATAGTGTATCTGCGTAAATCCTACATTCTGTTTCCCCCATTTTTTAATAAGTTGAGGGATACTCCACATACCATTAATAAGCAGTATTATTTCCTACTCCGCATTATTCCAGCCATCAATTGAAGCCATCAAAACATTAACTGCTGGATGGTCTATCAACTCCTTAAAAGCTTCCTTTCCTCCCTGTTTTAAAGTTTCAATTATTCGAGATTTCAGAGAGGGATTTTTCTCAATTTCTTGCATTACCTCACCTACAATTATTGCATTTTCCGTAGGAGTTGCAGAATAGTCCGGTTTAGACAATTGTTGTAATAATTGCTGAATTTCTTTTGCTGCTTCGGCTAAATTTTGCTTTTGCTCTGGGGAATAATTATGCTGATTTGCTGTGCCTATCTTTCCTTTACCCGCAACAATAATAGAACGATCACCCTTAATATCATATTTATTTTCTTCAGTCATTTTCAATCTCCTTATTTCACTATTTACAAAAATATTAGTACCATTAATTTGATACTCAGTTGTTGTCTGTTGAACAACTTTTTCTGAATTGTTCTCCAGATATTCGATAATATCATCAAATTTGACTTTTATTGCTTCATATTTATTCCGCTCCTTAGCTTGAGTAACTATACCTTCCAATGTTGAAAAGACTTTTCTGAAATATTTTGCAGATGCTTCTTTAACGGGAATTACAAGCTTTTCTTGACCGGATATTTCTGTTAAAGGTGGCAAGAATAATATGCAGGGAAGTTGATCAGAAGGGATACCTAAATCTCGTGCTATTTTGTAAGATTCATTTCTGTTAAATGGTTTTTCAGTAAACAGTCTAATTGGTTTAAATATTTCACGTAGCTCTGATAAAAGAAGGTACTTCCAATACTTTATCAACAGCTTCCAGTTAATTCCCTTTTTTTCTAAGACATATATGTAGCACCACTCACCAGTTAGCTTGTCAAAATCTTCAAAGTTATTCATCATATAGTCTACTATTTCCGAATCTCCATCTGTATAGAGGAAAATTCCTTTGACTATACTATGTGAGTCATTCTTGATATTTTTATCGGTAATTATGATGTCTTCATATAGAGTTTTACTTGTA
>NZ_JAAHGK010001684.1:0-1297 GCF_010672505.1 Okeania sp. SIO2B9
CGGGCAAACCAATAATGGCTGGCGCGGTTGTCTGGCTCACCAACTTTCCGGCCCGGAGAGCGGTTATCATCGAGGATGCCTTGAGTTGCCGCCTCTGCCGCAGCGCCCAGAACGCCTGCTTTTGCGTTCCCCTTTGCATCCGCCATGAAGTTCAGCGACTCGCTAAGGGCGCAGAACTCCCCCATTGAGTCCCAGCGCAGATGGTTTTCCGCCTGCAGCTGTTGCACGTGCTTGGGCGCAGAGCCGCCAGCCCCGGTTTCAAACAGCCCGCCGCCATTCATCAACTTGACGATCGACAGCATTTTGGCCGACGTGCCAAGCTCTAGGATTGGGAACAGGTCCGTCAGGTAGTCGCGCAGCACGTTACCGGTGATTGCGATGGAGTCATTGCCCGCCGTGATCGTCTCCAACGACTGACGCGTGGCTTCGCGCGGCGCCATGATCAAGAATTTGTCTGCAACACCCGCTGCTTCCAACGCGGGTTTCACAATCGCGATCAGTTGGGCGTCATGCGCACGCTCCGCGTTCAGCCAGAAAATCGCTTCTGATCCTGTCAGGCGTTGACGATCCATAGCAAGCTGGATCCAGTTTTCGATCGGCGCCTTTTTAACTGTGCAGGCGCGCCAAATGTCGCCTTCTTTCACATCATGGCTGTGCAGGGTGTCACCATTGGCCAGGACGATGCGGATAGTCCCGTCTGCAGGAGCAAAAAATGTCGTCGGGTGCGAGCCGTATTCTTCGGCTTTTTGCGCCATAAGGCCGACATTCGCCACAGCGCCGGCTGTCGCTGGGTTCAACGCACCGTTTACTTTGAAGAATTTGATAGCCTCATCATAGACCGGCGCATAGCTGCGGTCCGGGATGACACAGTTGGTGTCGCCCTTCGCGCCCGTTTCATTCCATCCCTTGCCGCCCGCGCGGATGATCGCGGGGATAGACGCGTCGATGATAACATCAGAGGGAACGTGCAGGTTTGTAATGCCCTTATCGCTGTCGACCATATAGATGGAGGGACGATCCGCGGCGAGCGCTTCGATGGCGGCCATAATCTCTGCATCGCCGGACACACGCTCCAGCAGGTCACCCAAACCGGAGTTCGCGTTCACGCCAAGCGCGGCCATTTTGTCGCCGAACTTGTCAAATACCGGCGCGAGCCAGGCTTTGACGGCATAGCCAAAGATCACAGGATCCGAGACTTTCATCATCGTCGCCTTGAGGTGGATGGAGAACATAGTTCCATCCGCTTTGGTGTCTTCGATGGCGTCAGCCAGGAATGCGGAGAGCGCCTTTACTGACA
>NZ_JAAHGK010001685.1:0-1296 GCF_010672505.1 Okeania sp. SIO2B9
GACGACTCAAATCAGGGGCGTCACCGCGCATCGTCGCCCCGATCTGCGACGCGACCTGCCCGGACTGGTCAAGCGCCGTCGAAACCGTCACCGACACCCAACTGATCTGCGGCGTCGCGCTCAACCCGCCAAGGAACTGGTTCCAGTTCGCGACCCACAAATCAACCTCGTCCGCGTCGGCCAAGGCCACCGTCTGAGCGTTCCCCACAAAGGTCACGGTGATCTCACGAGTCACCTGATCAAACAACGCTCCATACGGGCGCCCGCCGCCATGATCGACCTCGAACATCGTTTTGCGGGCCAACGGGCCCGGGAGCCCCTCACGGTTCCCCGAATCGAACGCAACCAACGGCGAAATCCAACGGCCCCGCCCCCGCAGCCCGCCAACCGTCCACGCGAGTTCCTGCCACAACACCGACCACACCGCGACCCCGGTCACCCTCGACACCAAAACGACGCTGACCAACAGACCAACAACAGCCGGCCACACCAAAACCCGGGCCCACCCCCACGTCATGATCGCCATGAACAAGAAGAACGCGACAAGCGCCGTTTCCATCCCCGTCAACCCGAACACCCCGATCCCTCGGGCCTGACGCCACCCCCCATAGGTTCGCGGCTTGAGCGTTTCCGATGTTCCCGCCACTACTACCCGTCCCTCGCTATCCGATCAGCACCCTGCTTCGCCACCGACACCGCCGCACCAGCCGCAACACCAGCCGGCCCACCCGCAGCACCCGCCGCAGCACCACCACCAGCCGCAGCCGCACCACCACCAGCAGCCGCACCACCACCGGCCGCCGTCGCCGCACCACCACCAGCCGCCGCTGTTCTCTATGAATTACTGCTGGAATTCTGTTTTGGAGGTATTTAAGAATTTCTAGAACTGAAATTGCTATTTGTTTAATTTGTTGGGGTTGCCATTTTTGAGAGGTTGCTAAGTTTGCTAAAGAAATGGCGTTTTTATATTCCTGTACCATGCAAAAACCTGATGGTGTTTGGAAGGAATCTAAATAGTGGGGAATGTTGGGATGGTCTAGTGTTTTTAATACTTGAACTTCTCTTTCATAAGCTTGATATTCTGACCAATGCGCTCCGGTTGTAGCAAATTGAAATTGTTTTACTACTACTGTTTTTTGAGTGTTAATTTCTGTGGCAAGATAGGTTACTCTTCCACCTGCCCGGTTGTGTCCGAGTTCTTTGATTATTTGATAGCCGTAGTTGGAAAAATTGGGGTAATTAGTCATGGTAATTAGTAGGTTTTTAGTGAACAGTTCAATAATGGATAATGGATAA
>NZ_JAAHGK010001686.1:0-1295 GCF_010672505.1 Okeania sp. SIO2B9
CTTTATTTCTTTGACTCTTGGATCTTGTTTCTGTTTATGACTTTTTCTGGCCTGCTTCCAAATGACCCCCTTTTTTTGAGTATCCGACTTAATCTATCAGGACTCAATTTAATTGCGCGATCGCTTTATAATTTCTCTGCTAGCTGATGACTGTTGTATGTCCGTGGTTCCTTGGTGAGGCATTCTTCCAAAAATTTCATATCACCTTCAGTCCACTTAGGTTTTAAACCCCGACCTTGTGACTCCCACAGTCCTTGTAAGCCAAATTTTTGCCATTTATGTAACACTTCTCTTACTGTTTGTCTAGCCCAATTAAAATGAGCAGCTATTTTTTCTACATACCACCCATGTGCATTTAATCTAATCACTTCTGCTCGGTCTTTGACTTTCTGTGGTACGTCCGCAGTTCTCAACTTCTGTAGACTTCGGTCTTGCTCACTTGTGAGAAAAACCCTTAAACGAGCCCCCATGTATAAATTTCCTCACTCAATAGAGATATTATCCATATTTACTTATCTTTACATAGTTTGGTTTATTTATACCAACTTACTTAGTGCTATAATTTTCAACCGCTAAAATGAAATTTATAGCGGGGGTCGCATCACCCTATTTCTCCGTCTAGAAATAGAGATATGATTACCGAAAATTCTCAGAGAAAAAAGTTCTGACTTCTGAGTTCCTATTTCTGACTTCAAGCGCAGCGATAATCCCGCCTTCTAAAAGTTTTCTGGCGGGCTAAATTTGATGTTGATCAAATCTCAAAATTCAAAATTCAAAATCAAAGTATACTTAATTTTGAGAATCTACTGTTGGTTCAGAATCATTATTTGTTTCACCTTGCTCATTAATTAATAATGCTACAGGAAAATGATTCAGTACATTTCTAATCCATAAAGTATCCTCTTTCTCTTCTTTAAGTTTTTGTTGAGTAATTGCATTTTTCCACACCAAAGAAGAACCAGAAGGTAAACATATTCGAGTCTCACGCCATACTTGTTCTCCTAAAGGATTTTCTCCTTCTTGAATCAACTTAGTTAATAATCTGGGAGCTATAATAATCGCTGTACTATCTCCCCATTTTCTCGAGAAAGCAACTATATGATCTTTCAAACTACCCATAACAATTAACTTTTGGTAATCTCCTCTTTGAAATAAATCCAAATACTCTCGGCGTGCCTGTAAAGCTTGGTAAATTAAAAACATTTTAATCTTACCAGTCTCTGGAGTTTGCAAAAGTTCTTCAATCAATCCTAAAATATCGGACTCTATTTTTGTCTTAATTTCCTTCAGAAACA
>NZ_JAAHGK010001687.1:0-1285 GCF_010672505.1 Okeania sp. SIO2B9
TAGATGGCAACTAGGATTTGATCGACTCTTTACTATGCAGATTTTTTTAATTTGATTTTTATAGTATGATTTTTGATAATTGATATAAATAGCTGTTAGCTGAATTATTGTATATTTTTTTAGAGTAGCGATCGCTCACGATAGCAAGTATTCAGATGTGGTATAAAGTATGTAATTTTTAGCATTAACTAAAATGTGAAAAATACTGCTACAAACATTGCTTCAAAAATTGAATTTATAATTTATCTGTAAAAAATCAAATTAATAGTAGTCATTAGGATACTGATTTTGTTGTTGATATTTTTGATAGTTATACTCAAGAGGTTTAGATTGATGGTCAGAAGGATAGTCTAATTTTTCTGACAAATAAATTTCTTCATTGACAGAATAATTGTGGCTAGGTATTTGAATTTTTAAATCAGAAGAATAATATGGTTGATATGACTAGTAATTCTCCCCAGAAGAGTTAGACCCACTATTAGGAAAAACTTCATCTGTGTCAACATAAGGTTTAGGCAATTTGTTCAATTTTGGTGTAGTTGTAGAGTAAGTTTTTACCGAAGGAGAATCAAAAAGAGGGCTAGATGGATCGTGCTCTCTGAAAGCATATTCAGACTCATTCTTCAGAGTTTCTAGTAAATTACCTGCCGTTAAAGATACTGTTTTTTTGTTAGCTTTTGCATAACTATAACGAAGGGTAATATCAAAACCTATCCACCCAAAAGTTGCTGCTGTAAATAGAAACACTAAAAAAATTGTTAATTGCAAAGAAAGTTGATTAATCCAATTAAAATTCTTTTCCAAAGAACAATTTTTTAAAATATTAATTGGTGCTTTATTTTCGTGATAATTCTTGATTTTTGATTGATTGCTAAAATCATTTTTAACTTTATTATTCATATTTGACTTAAAGTTAGTATCCATCAAGCCATAATTACTATTAACTTCACAACAACTTTCTTTTACTTGGTATTTTTGTTTACTTACCTGTGAAATCTCTGACTTATCCAACAGTAGTGCAAACCAATTATCCAAAGTTTGAGGTCGTTTTTGAGGGTCTATTTCCAATCCTTTGATAATCGCATTCTCAATATTTGGAGAAAGATTCGTTTCCAGTAATCTTAGCTCAGTTGTAGACACTATAAGTGTTTGAGGAATAGCTTCATCACTGAGCCTTAAAGCTGCAGGAGTAGGAGCTTTACCAGTAAGTAAATAGTATAATGTAGCAGTCAAAGCATAAATATCTGCTGCGGGAGTTAACTTTTGTTCTAGATCGCACTGTTCA
>NZ_JAAHGK010001688.1:0-1277 GCF_010672505.1 Okeania sp. SIO2B9
TGTTAGTCGATCGTCCCTTCTTTTTGACAATTACAGAGAATGATTCTGGCACTATTCTATTTATGGGAGAAATTACAATCCAGAAAATTAGGGTGCATCTCAATGCGTGAATAAAGCCAAAAATTTATCGCTTTTAGGCAACAGGCAACAGGCAACAGGCAACAGGGAATATATAGGAAAAAAGTATTTTTGCAAATGAATGCTTACAATCGGAGATATAGACATGATTGAGAAATTAGTTTCTGCCAATAACAAATTTGCCTTTCAACTATTTTCAGAAATTCAGAAATCCCAGGCAAATGAAAATATTTTTATCTCACCCATTAGCATAGCGATCGCCCTATCAATGACCTACAATGGCGCTCGGGGAAAAACTCAAAAAGCTATGGCTAAAACTTTAAACTTTCAGGGAATGAGTTTAGAAGAAATAAATCAAGCAAATCAACAATTAGGAAATTTGTTAGAGAGTTTAAATTCAGAAATTAAATTAAATATTTCTAACTCAATATAGACTAAAATCGGAATACCTTTTGAGCAAAACTTTCTACAAATAAACCAAGAAATTTATCAGAGTCAAGTAAGAGAAATTGACTTGAAAAATCCGAAAACTCCAGAAATTATCAATAAGTGGATAAAAGATAATACCAAAGGCAAAATTGATAAAATAATTGAAACACTAGATCGTGATTCAGTCATGGTATTGTTAAATGCTATTTATTTTAAAGGAAACTGGCAAAAATAATTTGATAATTTTTCTACCCAAGAGCAGCCTTTTTATCTATCTAATGGAATGGAAAAACAACATCCAACAATGTTCAAATTATCTCAATATTCATATTATGAAAATCAAACTTTTCAAGCCATTAGTTTACCTTACGGAGAAGGTCGCGTCAGTATGTATGTATTTCTCCCCAAAGAAGAAATAGGATTAGAAAAATTCCATCAAACTTTAAATGAAGAAAATTGGGAAAATTGGATGCTAAAGTTTGAATCTCAATGAGTCACATTAACTCTACCCAAATTTAAAAATGAATATGAAGTTACCCTCAATGACATATTAAAAGCTTTGGGAATGGAAATAGCTTTTGACAGAAAGAAAGCAGATTTTTCTCGAATTCGTCCTATTCCTCCAGAGTTATATATTGATGAAATTAAACATAAAACATTTGTGGAAGTGAATGAAACAGGAACAGAAGCAGCATCAGCTACCAGTATAACTATGGTAGCATTAAGTGCTATGATGACAAGTATAAATATGTTTGTTAATCGTCACTTCA
>NZ_JAAHGK010001689.1:0-1275 GCF_010672505.1 Okeania sp. SIO2B9
TGATTATGCTAAAAAAATATCAGAAATAACTTTTGTAGAAACAAAACTATAGTCATCAAAAATAGGAACCAAGATTTCATGGTCAGCCAAACCTCAGAAACAGATATTCATGTCACTTTTAGGGATCAAACTCCCGTGGTTCATTTGCCTCTTCGTTTTACTGTCTCAGAGGCAGAATTATTTAAATCAATTTGCCAAAAATTTTTCCAATCAGAAAATACTATAACCAAAATTATTATTGATTTTAGTAATACTAATTTTATAGATAGTTGTGGAATTGGTTCTCTAGTCACAAATTTAAAAATAGCAAGAGAAAAAAATATAGAATTTATACTATCTGGTGTTAATTCTCTAGTTATGGGGGTATTTTCTCTAACTGGACTAGACAAAATTTTAATCATCGAACAATCTCCACATTCAGAAGTTAAAAACAAAAGCAATAGTAAACCAGAAGAAAATCAACTTCCTGTTACTCATCCTTCTGTCAAATCTTGGGTAAAACGTCTGATTGATATTGTTGGTGCTTTAGTAGGATTATTTATTACAGGTATTTTATTTATTCCCATCGCTATTTTTATTAAGCTTGATAGTCCTGGTCCAATATTTTTTGGTCAAATACGATGTGGTTGGATGGGAAAAAATTTCCGAATGTGGAAATTTCGCTCTATGTGTGTAAATGCAGAACAACTTAAGAGTCAAATCAAAAATCAAGCTCAAGGTGCAATCTTTAAAAATGAAAATGATCCACGAATTACTAAAGTTGGTAACTTTTTGAGGCGAAAGAGTTTGGATGAGTTACCTCAGTTTTGGAATGTACTGAAGGGAGATATGAGTTTAGTGGGAACTAGACCCCCTACTCCTGATGAAGTGGAACGTTATGAAGTACCTCAATGGCAACGTTTAGATGTTAAACCTGGTATGACAGGAGAATGGCAAGTTAATGGTCGTTCTCAAGTGAAAAATTTTGAAGATATTATTAGGTTGGACTTAAAGTATCAACAAAATTGGAGTCTAATGTACGATATAAAGTTAATTATTAAGACTGTGGGAATCTTATTTAAGAAAGGCGGTGGAGCTTATTAGGGTATTTAAAATACTATACTTTTTCCTTCTCTTTCTCGGTCTATAGCTTTTTTCCACTAAGATATTAGCTTTACATCTCAATCTGTTTAAATGATTATAGATTTAAGTTTTATAGAAGAAGGAATAAGGAAGAGGGAAGAAGGAAGAAGAAAAAATATTACGTTGCCTGAGTTTTAGAGCTTCTCGATCTGA
>NZ_JAAHGK010000169.1:0-8199 GCF_010672505.1 Okeania sp. SIO2B9
TTTTTGGCAAAAGCTAGGGCAGTAACTCTACCAATACCTGAACTACCTCCTGTAATTAGAGTAACTTTTCCCTCAAATTCTTTAATTAGATTCATTGCTTTTATCCTTTTCAAAACATGATTATGTTCAAACTAATCTTAGTATTTATAGTTTGGGATTTATAGTTTTTTTATTGCATAAAAACTTCAAAAAACTTATCAATTTAAGATTGTATCATTCCAGTCTCTTAATGATCAAGCATTACACAAAAAATAGAGTTTAAAATACCTAATATTTTCTTGCCTAGATAAGTAGAGCAAGCTAAAAAAAAGACGTTGCATATTTCGTCACAAAATGCCTCAAATAACTGATATAACTGATTTTTGAGCTGATTTACAATTTGATACATAACGGACAAAATTTACCACGGTCTACTTAATCATAATTGATTACTACTAAATATACTCCCACTGCTGATAAGTAGCAGCTTGACCACATTGCTGTTGATTTTCATCTAGAAGATTCCAGACGGTAACATCTGAAATCCAAAACCGTTTACCTGTGCTGGAAATACGAATCCCCCGATAACCACTAATATAACCTTGAGTTTTTACCTGGGTCAGTAATAGCTGGCGATCTTCCTGCTCTGGAAGTTCTGCTGTTTCACGAGAAGGGGTATGAGTAAACTGCTCCCAACTCATTTCCCACAAATCCAACGCTTGCTGATTACCATAATTGAAGATCGGGTTTTCTTCCATACCATGAGAAGCAATAACAAATGGAGCTACCCATAATGCTTGAGCCATAAATTCCGGTGTTCCATCTACATCCAGTAGAGATTTACCAGTCCAATATTTATAGCTCCATAACAGTCTTTGAGTATGGCGAATTATAGTTTCTTGTTTCCAGGGATATAAGATATTTTGAGTCATTGATAATTTTTCAACAGTTAATCATCAAGCATTCTATCTTGATTTTCTACCTTTTGAATTAGATTACTCTTAAAATTTTACTGTAAATTTGAATCAATAATTTATCTTGCTTTGTAATAAGGATGTACATCAATGCTACAACCACCATCTACAAAAAGAGTTTGCCCAGTAATATAACCTGCCTCTTCTGAAAAGAAAAAGCCAATAGCTGCTGCTACTTCCGAAGGTTTACCAGCACGTCTCATTGGTATCCCACCAATTAAGCGCTTTTCCTCTTCACTTCCGGTTGGAAAAATGCGCCTACCAATTTCTGTTTCTATTCTCCCAGGGGCAACAACATTAACAGTTATTCCACTCTTGACCAACTCCAAAGCCCAAGTGCGAGCCAAACTAATCATTCCAGCTTTTGCTATTGTATAACTGGTGCGGTCTTGCGCTCCTAAAGCAGCAATACTAGAAATATTCACAATACGACCCCACTTTTTCGCCTTCATTGATGGCACTACTGCTTGAACAACTTGTATCGCTACACGCAAATTTAAGTCAATAACTGCCTCGAAATTATCCAGTGTCACCTCCTCTAGTGGTTGTGGGTGTACTATTCCTACATTATTTACCACTCCATCAAAAGTATACTGCTTGGTTAAATTAGCCAGAGTTTCTCCTGTGGCATGGCGATCGCTCAAGTCAACTGTGACAAATTCACCAGGAAAGGTCTTTTCTGGAGCGTGACGTGCTAGGCCAATTACTAGGTGTCCTTTTTTCGCCAGATATTCTGCTGTAGACAAACCTATTCCCCGACTTGCACCAGTAATGAGGGTAATGTGTTGTTCTGCCATTTTCTTGAGAGTAAATAATTTATCAAAATAACATGGGTCTAAAACCCCGCCTTTTAAGGCGCAATATTTTTGGAGAGTTGCTCACGCATCCCCTACTTCCCCTCCTGGGAGGGGGAGGGGCGAGGGGTGGGTTAACTTCTAACTTCTAACTTCTAACTTCTGACTTCGTTTGACTTCTGACTTCTGACTTCTGACTTCGTTATCTTGCCTTGTAATAAGGATGTACATCAATGCTGCAACCACCATCTACAAAAAGAGTCTGCCCAGTAATATAACCTGCCTCTTCTGAAAAGAAAAAGCCAATGCTTGCAGCTACCTCCGAAGGTTTACCAAAGCGCCCTATTGGCACCCCCCTTAAATAGCGCTTTTCCACTTCACTTCCTGATGGGTAATAATATCTAAATAATTATGTGTCAATAGGCCCAGGAGCAACAGCATTAACAGTTATCCCACTCTTGACCAACTCCAAGGCCCAAGTGCGAGTGAAACTAATCATTCCGGCCTTACTGACAGCATAAGTGCCACGGTTTTGCGCTCCCAAAGCAGCGATACTGGAAAGATTAACAATACGGCCCCACTTTTTTGCCTTCATTAATGGCACCACTGCTTGCACAGTTTGGATAGCAACACGCAAATTTAAGTCAATAACTGCATCGAAATTATCTAGTGTTATTTCTTCTAATAACTCTGGGTGTGCTATTCCTACATTATTTACCACTCCATCAAAAGCATACTGCTTGGTTAAATTAGCCAGAGTTTCTGTTGTGGCGTGGCGATCGCTCAGATCGACTGTAAAAAATTCACCAGGAAAGGTCTTTTCAGGAGTGTGACGTGCCAGGCCAATTACTAGATGTCCTTTTTGCGCCAGATATTCTGCTGTAGAGTAACCTATTCCCCGACTTGCACCAGTAATTAAGGTTATATGTTGTTGTGTCATTTTATTTCAGACTTTAACTACAAATTGACCATAGTTTGACAACCTCAGATTAATTTATACAGGACTTACCCATGAATCCTATTGGTAGGGTGTGAAGCGCGGTAGCGTAACTGAGCGAAACCCTATATATGTTGTCAGTGCATAAGTCCTGTTATACTGGAAATCATAAATTAATGCGGTTATTACAGATTTGTGCAAATTATAGACCTAACCAGGAAATATAACTACAACTATTTCACAGTATAACCACCATCTATTGTGAGGGAATGACCTGTAATAAAACTAGCTGCATCGGAGCATAACCAAACAACAGCATTAGCTACTTCTTCTGGTTTACCTAAACGACCAATAGGGTGTGCTGCTGCCATTTGTACTTTACCTTCACTATCATCATCCTTGCCAAAAATACGGTCATTCATATCCGTTTGAATTACACCAGGACAAACACTATTAATTCTAATACCTGCTTCAGCTTGTTCCAAAGCAACAGCTTTTGTTAACCCTATTACACCATGTTTACTAGCACAGTAAATTGAACCATTAGGAACACCAACTAATCCAAATATAGAAGCATTATTTACTATTGCTCCCCCACCATTTTTTAACATTTGTGGAATTTGATATTTCATTGATAACCAAACTCCTTTAAGATTGGTATTAATAATCTGATTCCAATTTTCTTCAGTTTGTTCAATACTAGGTCCTAATATGCCTTCTGTACCTGCATTATTGAAGGCATAATCTAAACGATTATAAGTATTAATTGTTTGATTAACTAAGTTTTCAACTTCAGTAGCTTGAGTAATATCTGTTTTCACAAAGATAGCTTCGCCACCTATTTCTTCAATCATTGCTATTGTTTCTTGACTTTCTTTTTCCCTACGACTGCCGATCGCTACCTTTGCTCCTTTTTTGGCAAAAGCTAGGGCAGTAACTCTACCAATACCTGAACTACCTCCTGTAATTAGAGTAACTTTTCCCTCAAATTCTTTAATTAGATTCATTGCTTTTATCCTTTTCAAAACATGATTATGTTTAAACTAATCTTAGTATTTATTATAGTAGTTTTATTACCAAAAAAAATCTAATACACTTGGCTACTTATTCCCCCCTAAATCTGCGTTAAAATTGCTCTCGTGTCTTTCTTAATTATTGTTAGCTTTTTCTATCAAAAATCAAATGAATATTATAGATAAAAAAATTAAAACATTAGTAGATTTATTACAAAACAGAGCTATCGAAAATCCCAAACAAATAGCTTATACCTTTTTAGTAGATGGAGAAACAGACACAATTAGCTTCACCTATCAACAACTAGAACAACATTCACGAGCGATCGCTACCTATCTCCAATCAGTATGTCCACCAGGAGAACGTGCTTTACTCATCTATCAACCGGGACTAGAGTATATTAGCGCCTTTTTTGGATGTCTTTATGCTGGAATTATTGCAGTTCCTGCCTATCCCCCTAGACCAAATCGCTCCCTGGCCCGTATTCAAACAATTATTAGGGATACAGAGGCCAAAGTAGCTCTAACAACTAAATCTATCATCTCCACCCTAGAACGTCGCGCCTCAGAAACCCCAGAATTGAATAGTTTAGGTTGGTTGGCCACTGACTATATTCCAGACAATTTTGCAGAAAAATGGCTAGAACCTAATATCAACGAAAATACCCTTGCCTTCCTCCAATATACATCTGGTTCCACAGCCACGCCAAAAGGGGTAATGATTACTCACAGTAACCTTTTGCATAACTCCAGTCTGATTCATCAATGTTTTGGACATTCTGTAGAAAGTAAAGGAGTAATTTGGCTGCCTCCATATCACGATATGGGTTTAATTGGTGGAATAATACAACCTTTATATGGAGCATTTCCAGTAGTTTTAATGTCTCCGTTAATGTTTCTACAAAGTCCGGTGCGCTGGCTACAAGCTATTTCTCAACATCAAGGGACTACCAGCGGTGGACCTAACTTTGCCTACGATCTGTGTGTCCGTAAAATTAAGGCCGAACAGATGCAAGATTTGGACTTAAGTAGTTGGGAACTAGCATTTAATGGTGCTGAACCTATTAGTGCCCAAGTTTTAGAAAGATTTGCCAGAACTTTTGAAGTTTGTGGTTTCCGTCGAGAAGCTTTTTATCCTTGTTACGGGATGGCAGAAGCTACTCTGATAATTTCTGGAGGCGATAAACTTGCTCCACCAGTTCAAACTACTATTGCGACTAACGCATTAGAACAAAACCAGATCGTCTTAGTTTCTGAAACAGAAGGAACAAAAACATTAGTAGGTTGTGGTCAAACTTTGCCAGACCAACAGATTAAAATTGTCCATCCAGAAAAATTAACTCTCTGTGCTGAGGGTGAAGTTGGAGAAATTTGGGTATCAGGGCCAAGCATTGCTGAGGGTTATTGGCGCAAACCAGAAGAAACAAAGCAAACTTTTGAAGCTTTTATCACAGATGCTCTAACACCAAGAGCATTTATGAGAACTGGAGATTTAGGATTTTTAGAGGGGAATGAGTTATTTGTCACAGGTCGTCTGAAGGATGTGATTATTATTAATGGTCGGAATCACTATCCCCAAGACATTGAATGGACAGTCGAGCAAAGTCATCCCATGATTAGACCAGGTTGTGTGGCCGGGTTTTCAGTAGAGGTTGCTGGAGAAGAACATTTAGTAGTAGTGGCGGAGGTGGAACGTAACTTTCGCCAACTGCTTCATGGAAGTCAAAAGTCAAAAGTCAAAAGTCAAAAGTATAACTCCACTAATGAATCTGTTGGCTTGGTAAAGCTTGATTTTTTTAGTCAGCGTAATGGTAAGTCTGATACGGAAAATGTTGATAACTCTCAGGACTTAGTTAAATCTATCCAACGGTCTGTGTCAAGAAATCACGATTTACAGATTTATCAGATCCTGTTGCTTAAACCGGGAGCTATTCCCAAAACTTCTAGTGGAAAAGTTCAGCGTTATGCTTGTCGCGAAGGCTTTTTAGCCGGAACTCTACAAATATTTGAATAAATAAGGTTTTATTGAAGTCAGAGTGGTAGGTTGGGTTGAGGAACCGTTAGCGCCAGCTTATCCATAGGATAAACCCAACAACTATAGGACTTACGCATAGCCACCTTATGTATTGCTCTGCCGATTAAATCTAAAAGTCCAGTAGTGGACTGTTTCATCTAATTTGGTGCAATAGATTTAGGTTGGGTTGAGGGACGATCTTCGCAGCTTATCCGCAGGATAAACCCAACAACAATCTTTCTCCCGTAGGGACGTTGCATGCAACGTCCCTACCTACTCCCCTACTCCCTAATGCACCATTTAAGAGCAAACAGTCTACTGGACTGGACTTATAACTACTGGACTTATAACTTCTAATGGCTGGTTATCCCTACTTCGTATAAGATCGTGACACAATAACCATCATGCCTTCCCCAGTGTTTTTTTGGGGTGGTCAATCAGTTGAAATAGTTAGCTATTTCAGGTAATTGTCACAAGTTAAAAGTTGCTCCCAATAAATCAGAAGCCAAATTTCTGATTTTCCAGGGGGATTTTTGACCCCAATATGTGCTATTGCATATAAGCTACAAGACAAAACTAAGTGACAAGCAATTTTAACGTGGTGCAGGAGTGAACAATGAAACTGTTGAACCAGCTTATGAATGAGCAAGACAGCCAAAATCTGTCTTTAGTGAAGAACGATCAAGACCCTGCCTTGCAAGTCCCACAATCATCTCCAGTCAGAGATAATATTAAGTCCTGGTTGGTCTCCCAATTAGCTGAACGGCTAGAACTGGAAACCAATGAGATAGATATTGAGCGGGATTTTACTGATTATGGTCTTAACTCAATTGAAGTGGTCAATCTTTCTGGAGAACTAGAAAATCTCCTCGGTCGGCGACTTCCTCCAACTCTATTATTGGATTATCCTACTATTGAAGCTTTAGCTGAATATTTAGTGGAGGATACCACCCAGGATACAGGGCCAAATATTCACAAAAAATTAGAAGATGAGGCTGAGGTCTCAACTTCTAATCCAACTATTGAAACTGAAGAAATTCCTTTAGAGTATTATAACTTCGACCTATACCCAGAATATCTGCAACTGCAAAAGCAAATGGCAGAAATTAATGCTACAGGTATTGGTAACCCGTTTTTTATACCTCAAGAACGGATTAATAATAATACCACAGTTATAGGTGGTAGGGAATTGGTTAATTATGCCACCTACAATTATTTAGGTATGTGTGGTGACTCTTTAGTATCTAATGCTGCTAAGGAAGCTATCGATCGCTATGGTACTTCTGTTTCTGCCAGTAGGTTATTATCAGGAGAAAAGCCATTACATCAGGAATTGGAAAGAGAAATTGCTGATTTTATTGGCGTTGAGGATAGTATTGTTTATGTCGGGGGTCATGCGACTAATGTAACTACTATTAGTCATTTGTTTGGGCAAAATGATTTAATTCTCCATGACTCTTTGAGCCATAATAGTATTTTCCAAGGTTGTTTATTATCGGGAGCAACTATTATTGCTTTTCCTCATAATGACTGGCAAGCTTTGGATAGGTTATTGAGCGATCGCCGTCATCGTTATAAACGAATACTTATTGCTATAGAAGGTGTATATAGTACAGATGGTGATATTCCAGATTTACCTAAATTTATTGAGATTAAACAACGTTACAAAGCTTTTCTGATGGTAGATGAGGCTCATTCTATCGGTACTATTGGTAAGCATGGTCGGGGTATTAGTGAATACTTTGGGGTTGACCCCAATGATATCGATCTATGGATGGGTACTTTAAGTAAATCTTTTGCTAGTTGTGGTGGTTATATTGCTGGTAGCAAAGCATTAGTAGAATATCTTAAATATACTTCTCCAGGATTTGTCTATAGTGTAGGTATTTCCCCACCAGATGCAGCATCAGTATTAGCCGCTATTCGTTTGTTGAAGGCGGAACCTGAAAGGGTGAGACAATTGCAAGAAAGGTCTCGACTATTTTTGGAATGCGCTCGCGAACGAGGTCTGAATACTGGTATGAGTAAAGATTCTCCAGTTATACCTATTATTGTGGGTGAGTCTATTAAGTCTGTACTATTATCCCAAAATTTATTTAAGCGAGGGATTAATGTACCGTTTATGTTTTATCCGTCTGTGCCACACAATGCAGCCAGACTACGTTTTTTTATCACTTGTAATCATACAGATGAGCAAATTCGCTTCACTGTAGATACTCTTGCGGAAGAGCTGAGGAAGATGGATATTTAGTAGGTAATGGCTAATAGCTAATCATAAATAATACAATTAGCTATTAGCTATTCGGATTGACAAATGATATCAAATCCGGTTAAACAGTCATAGGTTGGTTAAGTCTTTAGGAGTCAACAGATCGAGAGCAAAATATTCCTAAACTGCTTTGCTAAATCACTTTCAGATCAAATCCGGGGGAATTGGACATCAAAAAAATCTCGAATCGTCATAACTACGCTCATCTTTGTGATTCTC
>NZ_JAAHGK010001690.1:0-1274 GCF_010672505.1 Okeania sp. SIO2B9
CTAGCTGGTCGGATTTTTGAAGATGAATATGATTTGGCGATGGCTGTTATAGAGGGTGTAGAAGCTCGCGCTCAACAAGACCAACATACCACAGAACGTTTTCTATTTAATTCTGCCTAGCTACTTACTACTAACTCCTTAGACACTTTTCTCCAACAACCCAATATCGAAACTTCTCCTGCTTGGGAATTCATCCATGGACAATCCAAACAAAAACCGATGCCAACTCTGTTTCATTCCCGCCTCTAACTAAACCTCGTCAACACCATTAATAATAAAACCCAAGCTTATGAAGCCATTCAAGAACTCAGGTGCATCATTCCTCCCTTATCTCCTGTGCCAGATATTGTGGTTGTAAAAAGCGATCGCCTTGGTGATGAAGACGGTCCACTGCAAGGTTCACCGGACTGGATAATTGAAATTCGTTCCCCAGACCAAAGCACATTAGACCTACAGAACAAAATTCTTCACTGTTTGGGTAACGGAACTCAGCTTGCTTGGTTAATTGATATTCAGCGACAGCGAATCTGGGTTTGGGAAAACCAAGAACTACCATTGGTCTTTACTGGAACTGAGATACTCCCCACTCTTGACAATATCTCAGATTTGACAGTGGAAAAAGTAATCGCTATGACCCAACAACGATCAAGCTAGGTTAACCTTAAGGAAACACAACAGTAAAATGAAAAAAATTATTTTCTAAAGCTCAAAAAAAATTTCCCTGGTTGATGGGATTGTATAAGGAAAAAACTGATGATAGTATGTAATTATTGGGATGCTTTCGCCCTTACGCATGACTTGTTATTCAATAAAGAAACACAACCAAGAAAGCGATCAGACTCTTGAGCAAACATAAAACAACTAAAAAGCGATCGCCAACTCATTGTGAACGCCTACAAAAAAATCCCTGGTTGATGGGATTGTATAAGGAAAAAACCTATGATAGTATGTAATTATTGGGATGTTTTCGCCCTTACGTATGATTTTTTATTCAACTAAAAATCAAGAGAAACTAGAGACCCTTCAACAAGAACAAAAACAACAGAAAAAGGAAGTCAAATACAATCTATAATCAAAATAGTCCAAATCTTATAGATTGAAAATGCTACCAGTTGACCAAGCAGAGTCAATCATTTTAAACCTAGTACAACCCTTAAATACCCAGAGGGATGTAGAAACAGTAGACCTCTTAACCGCATCGGGGCGCATATTAGCCACCCCAGTCACCAGTAAGGTTGATTTTCCCCACTGGGATAATTCAGCAATGGACGGCA
>NZ_JAAHGK010001691.1:0-1268 GCF_010672505.1 Okeania sp. SIO2B9
CACGAATCAAACGTATGGATGATCGGGAATTTGTACTAGGCGCTTTAGCAGTTATGCTTACATCTAATTCTTATAAAAATTATGCCAACTCTGGCAGAGAAGAATTTTTAGATAATGCTATGAAAAAAATTAATGATTTATCTGATTATGAAATTGAAGAACTTGAAAATAAATTCAAAAAGACTATGATTGTTTGTCAAGAAATATTTGGCGATGAAGCTTTCCGTAAATCGAAGAAACAAAGAAAATTTCCAGTTAATAAAGCTTTGTTTGAAACCTGGTCATTTCATATTAGTCAGCTTAATTCTCAACAAACTCAAAAACTTAAAAATCAGACGCAATAATTATTAGATAACTTTGCTAAATATGTAGATCAAGACAAAGAATTTGCCAAGTCTATATCTCAAGCTCAAGATAAGATAGAATATCGTTTTGAAACTATTGAAAAAATAATCCAGGAAGTTCTAAATGATTAGTTCAGTACATCTAAAAAACTTTAAACATTTTGCCAATCAGCTTTTATCATTTAAACCACTGACTTTGCTATCTGGTCTAAATAGCACAGGCAAATCTTCTGTCTTACAAGCATTACTTTTAATGCGTCAATCTTATCAACTTGGTTATATAGGCATTAAGTTAAAATAGGTAAGCATTCATCAGTCAGCTATCAGCTATTAACTTATTATCTTAGAAGGAGAATTCAAAATTATGTTTGCGTAGCATTCCGCAGTCAAGAAAAAGGTCACTAACTAACTTTAGTAAGTCCTGTACGTTCATACATCTGTTTGCGTAGCATGACAAACGGAAATGCTGTTTGCGGAGCATTCCGTAGGAAATGCTAATAGCTGTTTGCGTAGCATGACAAACGGAATGCTTACTAAAATAGTGACAATATTTTTGATAGTTAAATCCATATAGATATTATCTAAACTCCATGAGTAAAAATTCTAATTTTCCAATTCCCCAATTTTCTTACATTTGTGGCATCCTCACAATTTTAACTCTATTAGTATGGCTCCTCAGAGGCTTAAAAATTCTGGCATTTTTACCAGGAGGAGTGCTTTTACTTCTAATTTTTTTATCCATAACAACTGGTGTGATTAGCCTTTTACAACGACCACATTAATTCAGACTTTTTTTGCCGTTTTTTCTAGTAAGCATTCAGCTATTAGCTATCAGTTCTCAACAAAAGGAGGGGGTTTAAATGAATATAGACTTTTTCAGCTGACTTTTATAGTAAGATTTAATTCTCACTCAGTTAGTAAAGC
>NZ_JAAHGK010001692.1:0-1267 GCF_010672505.1 Okeania sp. SIO2B9
GCAGATATAGAGCAACAGATTTAGATTATGCCATAAATAATTTAAAACCAATCACAATTCAAGTTTTTCGCAGGGAGTATAAACAGGATAATTGGTATGTACATCTTTCTACTTATGTACCAGAAATACCAGTAGTTCATATAAGAAAAAATGGTTGTATAGGTATTGACTTTAATGCTGATTCAATTTCAGTTACTTATGTGAAGTGGGATGGTAACATTGAATATTTAGAAGAAATCCCGTATAAATGGAAAAATCAAACAACAGGACAACGGCAAGCATCCATGAGAAATATTGTTTGCCAAGTTGTGAAATTAGCAGAATTTTTTGAATGTGCTATTGCTATTGAGTCTCTGGATTTTACCAAGAAAAAATCCAAGATGAGCGAGGAAGGTAAAGTTTATAATGAGATGCTTTCCAATTTTTCTACGGGAATGTTTAGGGAAGCTATATTGTCACGTTGTAGAAGATTTGGAGTTGAATTAATTAAAGTAAATCCAGCTTTTACCAGTGTAATTGGAATGATTAATTATATGGCTAAGTATGGCCTGAATAGTGGCACTGCTGCAGCTTTAGTAATTGGCCGTAGAGCGTTAAAATTATCAGAAAAAATACCACAGTGTTTGTTGAGACCAGAGGATGTCAACAAACATGATTGGAGTCATTGGAGGCGAGTTGCTAGTTTTATTAAACTACATCGTATCCAGAGGACTCAACTTTTTCAGTGGAGGAAAGCCCTTGAGGGAATCCTAACCCATAGTTTATGGGCAGAACATCAACTTTCTGTGCAAGTACACATTGAAACGGGTGAGTAATCAAATCATTTGCAGTCACCGATGGCAAATGTATAGCTTTGTCTAGTTTTCAAGAAGGTGGACATACTAATACTGGAAAAACTATGACCCAGACTTTAATGAAGCAAGAAATAGGAGAAATAGATGATAGAGCGAACTATAGAGGAACTTGGTAAAATTCAATGTATTTGCATTAATGTCATTTGGGCGCTTTCACAGCATGGGTTTGGTGTTGGGAAAGAAGGTAACTCTATCAAAGTTACTATATTTATTGAACATTAACTATTGTCCAACAGTTGAAGAAAAAATCATAAGTACTAGAGAAGCATCTTTTTTATTAGGTATGTTTCGTCAACGTTTATTAGTTTTATTAGCTCAAGGAAGAGTCAAAGGATCTCAAAAAAATGGTAGATTCTAGAATTTCATTTAGTATTGTTCTTAAGTAAAATTAATTATCAAAATTGCCTTTTTAT
>NZ_JAAHGK010001693.1:0-1267 GCF_010672505.1 Okeania sp. SIO2B9
CGCAGCATTGGTACAGATCAAATAAGAGGTGTAGATTTAGCGATCGTCACCTTTAAAAGCACAAACAATTATACAGTTGCTCCTACATAAAAATTGACAAAATAGACAAGTTATGTATAAGTCTTGAAAAGGTTTTTGTCAGAGAAAAAGTGTATTAAAAAGTACATTTTTTTTGATAACTTAAGTAGTTTTTCCTATCTACTATGATTCTTTCTCCTTTCTCCCCTGCTCCCTGCTCCTCTGCTCCCCTGCTGACCACAAGGTTTTCAGGAGTTCCTTATAAGGGATAGCTTTTAGGGAGAGGTAATTATCAATTATCAATTATCAATTATTGAACCTCTTCCCTCTTCCTTTCAAATTTACACCAAATCTGCTGCTTGTAATGCTGTCCAAACTCTATTTGAACACATCTGCGGTGTCAGAGTCGCGATCGCCAACCACTTAATACCCAGAGGTCCGACTTCTGGATCGTCACTACTAAGATTAGTTGGTTTTGGTTCCACCCTACATTGATAGATAATATTTAAACTATGAAGTACCTTCCCCTCCCCTTGAGGAAAAAAATTCTCTGCTATTGTTAGCAGTCGCTCTACTTGAAAATCAGTAATTCCTGTTTCTTCTCTAATTTCCCGCGCTAGTCCCTCCATCAGGGTCTCTTGTGGTTGCAGTCCCCCTCCTGGTAAGTCCCAACAATTAGGTTCTGGGTCTGTCATTTGATGCAACAACAAAACTTGATTGTCTGCGACGAAGAACCCCAATACTGCTACTCTCAATCTTACTTCTGTTTGCATTTATTTTAATTAAAATTAACTCAACCTCTTTCAGATATTAAGTATAAGTCTAGTTATTTAGCAATTGTATTTGAGCTGATAAAAATGCGATCGCTCTAGTCACATACAACTCATTTGAGATTTATTTAAAAAGAGATGGAGAGTTAGGGAAATGGGGAGTATTTTTCCACCTTTTTCCTTTATGCTTTCCCCTGATCTCCTGACTCGGTCCTCAGTCCTCCTGACTCCTAGTCAAAAAACGCCGGTCCCAGACATTGATACCATTTGAGATGTATATTCATTTTTAGTTGGACAATATGTAATCTTAAAGACTTTCACAAAAAAGTTTTCAGATATTCTAAATATTAATAAACTTATTACTAAGTAGTTATACTTGGATTTATCTCATTTATCTATATTAAAAACAATAATTATACTCTTTTCTCTGAGATTAAAAGTTCATCAGAACTGCTCAACAACTTTTAGGCCAGATACAA
>NZ_JAAHGK010001694.1:0-1266 GCF_010672505.1 Okeania sp. SIO2B9
TTTTTGAGCTAACCTCAGTTTCTTATACAGTTTATTAAAATACTTAGGGTTGTTGACTTTTGTGCCATCACTTGTGGCAATGAGACTACTAATACCAACATCTACACCAACTTGTTTATTGAGTGGTTTGAGTTTGAAATCTCTGTTGTCGTTAAATCTCAAAGACACCGACCATCTATTGGATGGGTCAAGCATAACTGTTATTGTAGTGGGGCTACATCCTGGTGGTAATTGCCTACTCCATCTGATCGGTAATGGGGAAGCACATTTAGCTAGATATACTTGGCCATCTTTCCATTTGAATGCAGACTTGGTAAATTCAGCACTACCACCATTGCGTTTTTTCTTAAAGTTAGGATATTTGGCCCGGAGTGAGAAAAAGTTAGTAAAAGCTGTTTGTAAATGTCTCAGACTTTGTTGCAATGGTACGCTGCTTACTTGGCTTAGGAATTCTAAGTCCTCCTGCTTTTTCCATTTGGTAAGCATGGCCGAAGTTTGCTTGTATCCTACACGATCCTGTTTCTCGTACCAAGCTTGAGTTCTAATCGCCAAGGCTTTGTTGTAGATTAGTCGCACACAGCCTAAAGTTCTCCGCAACAAGTTTTCCTGTTCTGGAGTTGGATAGAACCTAAATTTGTATGCTTTTTCAACCATCTACTGCTAGCTAATTAACTTTTCACAGTTTTAATACCAATTTCATAAAGTCAGACTACAGATAACTTGACATCTTGGATTTCAAGCTTGATAGATATTTTAACAAGTGTTGCTTAAGTTTATGAAATTGGTATAACACATTGTTTGTGAAAGATCGATATTGATTGCGATTCATCCCGACGCTCCCGTAACCGGAGAGCGCGGGTCTTCTCGCAACACTTTGATAAATTCCATAAGCAACGTCTAACTCGTCGTCAAACATTTGTCGGGACAGTTATCTTTTTTGAGATATTGCCACTCCAATCCAATTGAGTCGATCTTAGAACAATATTTAGGCAGAAATAAAGATGTATAAACCTAATATTCCCACTTTCACCATAACTTTTGAACTTCCTGACATTTGTGTATAAGGCCATTATCCTGTACTATGACTCTCATACGTCCTAATTTTTCTCCTTCTTGAGCTTCTCCCTCCATCATCTGGATGTAAGATTTACGATTCACCACCGATAACACTCACCATAAACAAAGCTGATTAGAGGTTTAAACAGCGCGATAATGCTTAATCTAGGACATCGATGCTTTGTCTGTTCAAAAGATTTTTGTTCACCT
>NZ_JAAHGK010001695.1:0-1266 GCF_010672505.1 Okeania sp. SIO2B9
ACAAGGGGCAGAAAAACGCAACGATTTTCTACAACAATGGTATATTAATCAGGCTACCAAAGCTCATGTTTATGGCATTGCTGGTACAGAAGTAGCAGAAGATATTTATGCAGATGAAATTGATATTTTAATCGATTTAGATAGTACAACATTAACTAATAGTTGCTCAATTATGGCAATGAAAGCAGCACCTATTCAAGCAACATGGTTAGGTTGGGATGCTTCAGGAATACCAACTATTGATTACTATATTGCCGATCCTTATGTTTTGCCAGAAAATGCTCAAGATTATTACCCCCATAAAATTTGGCGACTACCTCAAACTTATGTTGCGGTGGATGGTTTTGAAGTAAACATACCTAGTCTGAAACGACAAGATTTAGGTATTCCTAATGATGCAGTGATTTATTTTACTGCTCAGAGAGGTTATAAATTTAACCCCGATACTGCCAGACTGCAAATGAAAATCCTCAAAGAAGTTCCCAATAGTTACTTCTTGTTTAAAAAATTTGGCGAGTCAGAGGTTTTATCTGAATTGCTGATAGATATTGCTGAGTCAGAAGGAGTTAGTAGCGATCGCCTAATTCCCATAGAAGAAGTTGCTCTAGAAGAAATTCACAGAGCTAATTTAAGTATTGCAGATATTGTCCTTGACACTTATCCCTACAACGGTGCAACAACAACGTTAGAAACTTTGTGGATGTGCATCCCAATGGTAACGCGAGTTGGTCAACAATTTGCAGCGCGCAATAGCTACACAATGATGATCAATGCTGGCATCACCGAAGGTATTGCATGGAGTGATGAGGAATATGTGGAATGGGGAATTAGGTTGGGGAAGGATGAAAAGTTGCGGCAGGAGATATCTTGGAAATTGAGAAAGTCGAGGCAAACCGCTCCGTTGTGGAATGCAAAGCAGTTTACCTTGGAGATGGAGAAAGCTTATGAGCAAATGTGGCAGAGATATATTGAAGGTGAGAGTTGATGATTTTTGATTGTCATTGCTAGGAGGGATGGTTTTGAAGTGGCTATAACTTTAACATATTATTGCCTTCGCAGCAATATTAGATACACGCTAAATGCTTTAATTAAGATGGCTACTCTCATTCCTAGCATATATATGTTGGGTTTCTTTTCGTCAACCCAACCTACATTACTAACAAATTGTTTTCAAATGCACGTTATTAGCTATAAAAGTTTAAGAGAATATGCACTTAACCATAGCAATTCGAGTGATACTTTAGATAATTGGTATAAAGTTGCCAG
>NZ_JAAHGK010001696.1:0-1265 GCF_010672505.1 Okeania sp. SIO2B9
TCCATAACTTTGATACCAGCAAGTTCACATTTATAAGTTATCTGTTGAATTAGCTTATGGTGCAGTCAGACAAAATAATCTAGCTGTAGCTAGAGAGATAAAAAGTTAAATAAAATGTTCTAAAAAACATACATACTCCGTACTGGCCTCAAATGTTTTGTATTCTACTCTCTTAATTCAGATAAACAAGGGAGAATAATAACTTTATTAATTTAATAAGAAGGCCGAAAAAATGTCAAAAGAAATCTTGATTACCAGAGGACAGGTAGTAATAGTTGATGAACAAGACTATGAGGAATTATCAAAACATAAATGGTATTTGATAGATGGTTTTGCTGCCAGAACAATCAAGAAAGATGGCAAAAGAACCACAGTTTATATGCACAGAGTGATTATGGACGCTCCTATGGGTGTATCTGTTTATCATATTAATCACAACAAACTAGATAATCGACGAGAGAATTTACGCCTAGTCAAAGGAAGTGCGCGAATGCACAGGAGACCTAGCGTCAAACATTCATCTAAATATCGGGGAGTGTACTGGTGTAAAGATAAACGAAAATGGATTGCTGAAATCAAAGTGTACAAAAAACAAATACGTTTAGGTCGCTTTGATGTAGAAAAAGATGCGGCTGTTGCTTATGACGAAGCAGCAAGAAAATATTACGGGTCCCTAGCCAGAACTAATTTTACCATGAATAATATAGAAGTAGTAGAAGATCCCTCAATGTAACTTCAGAAAGATTATTAATAATGATGCAGTATCGACGCTTTGGGCGAACAGAATTACCAATGCCAGTATTTTCCTGCGGTGGAATGAGGTATCAATATAAATGGCAAGATGTGCCAAAAAATCAAATCCCACCAAATAATCAACAAAACTTAGAAAATACAATTCGTCGCTCCCTAGAATGCGGAATTAACCACATAGAAACCGCTCGTGGTTATGGTACATCCGAGATGCAGCTTGGAGAAATTTTACCCAAGCTACCACGGGAAAAACTGATTGTCCAGACAAAAGTTAGCCCAAGCGCCGATCCTCAAGAATTCCAAAGTAAGTTACAGCAGTCGCTCCAATTTTTGCAACTAGAATATATTGATTTGCTAGGCATACATGGGATTAATACATTAGAACTACTCCATTACTCAATTAGGCCAGGAGGTTGTCTGGATGTGGCGAGAAAATTACAAATACAGGGCAAAGTCAGATTTATTGGTTTTTCTACTCACGGGCCGACTGATGTCATAGTTAAAACTATAGAAAA
>NZ_JAAHGK010001697.1:0-1265 GCF_010672505.1 Okeania sp. SIO2B9
ATTCTTCTACTGGTTATTTTAAGCATTCCGCCAATTTTTGAACGTCTTCGACTACCTGGTTTAGTGGGATTATTAGTAGGAGGAGTTGTACTAGATCCTCATGGTTTACAGCTTCTCAATAGTGAAACAGAAACTATGAAGTTACTATCAGATATTGGCAAAATATATCTGATGTTTGTGATAGCTTTATAAATTGATTTAGAACAATTTAATAAAACTATAAATTGCTCTATTGGTTTTGGCTTGACACTTTTTTTATCCCCATTATTGCAGGTATTTTAGTTGGTAGAATTTTTGGCTTTAGTTGGAATGCTTCGATTTTAATTGGTTCTCTATTTGCACCTCATACTCTTTTAGGTTATCCCATTGTTAATAGATTGGGTGTAGTGGCTAATGAAGCAGTTACTGTGACTATTGGGGCGACAATATTTACTGATATTGCGGCTTTATTAGTTCTGGCAATTTGTGTGTCGGTTAATGCGGGAGAATTTTCTGTTGTTAGTCTGATTATTCAGTTAGGAGAATTAGCTATTTATGCAGTAGTTGTTTTGTTTGGTTTTAAATGGTTAAGGGAACAATATTTCCGTCGGACTGGAGATGAAGAGGGAAATCAATTTTTATTCATAATGTTAGTTGTATTTATTGCTAGTGTAGAAGCACAAATAATTCATGTTGATATTATTGTGGGAGCTTTCTTAGCTGGTATTGCTGTGAATGAAGTTGTTGGAAATTGTCCTGTTAAGGAAAAAGTGGAATTTATTGGCAGTACATTGTTTATTCCTTTTTTCTTTGTAGATATGGGATTAATTTTGGATGTTCCGGCTAATGTAGCTCAAGTAATTATTAGAATGGCGTGGTCTTTTGATTTAGTTGTTTTGCGTTCTATGCGTCGCCGTACTGCTGGTGGTTTGGCTGTTAGTGATGTGACTAATGAGGTTTTGAAAGAGTTAAATTGTTCTTTGGTTTTGTTTGGCGAACCTCATTCTTAAGTGAAGGAAGAGGGAAAAAGGAAGAAGGAAGAGGGAAGAGGGAAGAAGGAAGAAGGAAGAAGAAGGAAAAATTTTGCGTTGTCTGAGTTTTAAGTTTTTGATATGTCTGTGCCTTTTCCTTCCACTGCCATATCACCTAACACCTACTACCTATTTTTTTATTCTTTTTTCACGCTTGGTATAACACCTACTACTTAATACCTAATACCTAATTCTGTGCAACCTCGCTTCAATAATGAATAATGAATAATGAATAATTACCTCTTCTTTTCAAGA
>NZ_JAAHGK010001698.1:0-1262 GCF_010672505.1 Okeania sp. SIO2B9
TCTTGAAAAGTAGATTAAAAAGCTAAGAATAATTAAATCAATAAAGAGCTAGATTGGCTACTTTAGACACTTATTTTTCTGCAATTGTTACTCTACTTTTCAAGGCTGATTTTCTCTGATTTTTTCGGTTTCAGCACTAATTTCACTGTTAAATTTGTACCAGCTTTTCCTTTTGGAATATATAGATTACCTCCCCCTTCAAAGTTAAGATCAACTTCCACCTCAGCTTGTTCAATTTCCAAATCTTTATTAATTTCTTGCCAAGTCTCAGTAATTGGACGACTAATATTTATTAATATAGGTTTAACTTTAGCAAAACTAGATTTAACTTGTTTAATAACATTAGTAGAAATTGGTTTTGCTTCATTCTCTGGAACTTCTGCCTCAACCAAAATCCCATCTTCTAGTTTAATTAATCTGGTGGCCATATATGTTTATTACTGAATCTAATTGCTATTCTATTCAAGCACATTTCAGTGATTTTCAGAATAATAGACATCTCCTCCAAAAGAGGGAGCAGGGAGAAATAATTGATGTATCTATTGGGATGATTGATTTTATTTTTTATTATTGGAGATGTCTAATGTATAGATATAGAAAAACTAAACTTGGTTACTACTAATTATTATTGGTGTGTTGCAACAAACCCCACAGAATTAAATACTACTTGGGTTTAAATCCCCGACTTCTAGCTTGTTGTTTAATTTTAGGAGGGGTTTCTTATCCCCTTTCCGTACTGGACGCTCAAAGCTGACCGCTGATTGCTGAACTGCTAAATGCTTTTTAATTTGGTGATTCTAGTGCTGTTTTCAGGGTGTGCCAACTTAGTAAAACACATTTAATTCTGATGGGAAATTGGGAAACTCCTTGAAAGATATTTAGTTTTGGTAAATTATCGGAAAGACTAATTTCTCCTTTGAGCATTTGACGAAATTTTTCTGTGATTTCTAATGCTTCTTCTCTAGTTTTTCCTAACAATATTTCTGCCATTAAATCTGCGGAAGCAATAGTTAATACACAACCTTTCCCTTGAAATTTTATATCTTCTATAATTTGCTTTGTTTGACTAAATTTTATTGTTAGTTCAATCCGATCGCCACATAAGGGGTTATCTCCTATTTGATAGCGGTCTATAGGGTTTGTTTTTCCTCTGTTTTGTGGATATTTAGCCCGTTCAAGAATTGTTTGATGTTGGAGGTTACGAAGATGGTTTTGAGTATTCATAGGTGTTAGATGGTAGGTTTTAGGTGTGATATCAACCG
>NZ_JAAHGK010001699.1:0-1261 GCF_010672505.1 Okeania sp. SIO2B9
TTAATTTGGCTTGGCGTAATTAGATATCTCATAATGTTCATATCCTGAAATTGATATTAACTGCTGTGCCATTCGATACATTTGAGCAGCTGTTTCATCTGTAGGTAAAGGAGGATTACCAGGTTGATAATAACGTCCAAAAGCTGTTACAGCTTCTACTACGAGGTCGTAACTAGATATATGAGTTGGGGAAATAGCAATTCCTGCTTCTAAAGAAGTTTGCCATTGTTCTAGAGTTTGATGTGGCAGTCCCGAAATTAAATCTATGCTGAAATTAACAATTCCTGCTTGATGTAATATGTCTACTGCTTTGTAAATATCCGAGACATTGTGGGTTCTCCCACAAACGTTTAATAACTCATCTTGAAATGCTTGTACCCCTAAACTAACTCGATTTATCCCTAGGAATTTATATCCTCGTACCTGTTCTAAGTCAAAAGTTCCTGGGTCCATTTCTATAGAGATTTCAGCATTGGCCACAATTCTAAATTTTTGTTCTAGGGCGTCTAGAATCCGGTTCAATTGACTAACTGACAAAAGAGAGGGTGTACCACCGCCAAAGAAAATAGTTTCTAGGGGTCGGTCAAAAGATTTTGTAATGTTTATTTCCTCACAAATTACCTCCACATATTCTTGAATAGGAGAAAAATTATCACCTCTTTTATTATCGCCCACTACAGAAATCGGAAAATCACAGTAATAGCACCGCCGTCGGCAAAAAGGTATATGGACATAAGCCGAACTAGGGATATAGTAATTTCCGATTGGCCTTTTCATTACAAAATATATTCTTATATAAAACTATCTTAAACAATTATGAATTTAATTAAGAGTAGTAGTACAGTAAATTATCAAAAACTAATGCCGATCAATAGAAATATTATTTAAGTAAAAAGTAAAAAAAATAACTTTAAGATATAACCGTATGACTACTTCAAAGACGTAATATTAAAAATGTTGTCATTAAAACCAAAGTAAAAATAATCACATCATCTTTGCTACAAGATAGATTTTATACTTTAGTAGGAACTGTGAAAAGCAAAGTTCATTATGAATAGCTTCAAAATTTTTATGAGTTGAGGAAGCTGAGAACAAGAAAACTCTAAAGAATGGAACATTTACTTGAAGATATAATAGAAGCAACATTGAGCAGCCCAAAAATTATGGTTATCAGTCACTATTGCTGAGTACCTACTGGGAAAATCTCTATATCTATATCTATAAAACAAACTAAAAAAATGCTTGACGCAATCATTATCAA
>NZ_JAAHGK010000017.1:0-30967 GCF_010672505.1 Okeania sp. SIO2B9
TGGGGAAGACAGGAGAAATGGGTCGGGAGAAATGGGTCGGGAGAAATGGGTCGGGAGCAAGGAGGTAGGAGTAACAATTGTCAATTTGGGATTTTTCTGCCCAACTATGCGCCTAAAATATTAACTTTTTGAGCATCAATAGCTGAAAATCAGGCACTTTTTCAAGGCCCCAAAAAGGCACTTACCTTTATCTGTAAATACTTTTAGATTTAATCAGCAAGCCCTAATTAATAATTAAATAATTCTGGTTTCAAGCCTCCCCTTTCAAGGGGAAAAATTGGTCGTTAGCGTAGCTTCCCGCAGGGTGGGATGGCGAGGTCTCGGAGCCATATCCAATCGACCAAGAGAAAAGAAATAATATCATGTCCGCTGGTATCGTTTGTGTAAACCCAAGAGTGAATATCTCCAGGAAATTTAAGTTTTTTCTTGCTCTTAAGTATTCCTGCCTGTTGCCAGATGAGCTGTTGCCTGTTGCCTACCTTTGCTATACAAGACCGATGCTACCAGACATAATATAATATTTCCTTACATTCAATTCCGTAACGGTTTTAACCAGAGGTAATTATCCATTAATGAATTATCCATTATCCATTAATGAACTTCCTATTCCCTACTCAAATATTGAATTAAATAATCAGCTATTTTCTCACTACCACCAGGTCTACCCATCCTTTGAATACCATTACGAATACAAGCTTCTAAATATTCCTTATCTGCCAAAGTTTCTTTTACTTTTTGAGCTGCTTCTTGCAGAATAAAATTATTAGCTGGTTGTTTACCAATAACCTGTACTGAACAACCTAAAAGTCTGGTTTGAGCTTCCGCAAACCGATAAGTAAATGAAGGACCTTCACCGGGGATAGTAATGACAGGTTTTCCTAATCCTACTGCTTGTTCAATTGCAGTTCCTGCCATCCCAATTACCAAATTTGATTGTTGTAAAATATCGGCAAAAGCATCCTCGTAAAAAATTACTTCTATTGAATATTCCTCAGTTAAAAACGTCAACTTACCTGCTTGATATTGCCAATTTTCAGAAGTAGCGACTGCCTCTAGTTCAGACATTAAAATAGGAACAGCAGCTACTCGAAACTGACAAACATTTTCTCCCATAAATTTGACAATTTCTCTGACCAATTTAAGTAGCAATGATAAATTTCTGCCAGCCTCCGGTAAACGAGAACCAGGTAAAATACCAATAGTAAATAATCCTGGTTTAAGCTGTAAATCTTTTCCTGTAGAAATTAAATTATCCATCACAGGCGTACCGACAAATTCTGCCTTTTTAATTCCTTGTCGGTTTAAATCTGTTGCAGTCAAAGCATCTCTAACAAAAACTTTTAAACATCTAGAATTATTCAGTAATTTTGGCAATATTAAACCCAAATTAATTCGATCTTCATAATAACTAGAATCAGCCGAAAGAAACACCACATAAGGCAACTTGGTCCAATAAGCGATCGCTGCGACTACAATATCTCCAGTAGCCATAACTAAATCACAGTTTTTTGCAAATTGCCAAACTGTTTGTAACTGTCGCCAAGTTAAACTAATTAATCCCTGTCCCAAGTCTTTAAATAATAATAAAGGGTTTAGATAAAAAAAACCCCCTGATGGCATATTTGATGTAGGGCCAATAATTGGTATTCCTAAATTTTTATAACTATTACCAGCACCAACAATAGGCATAGCTGATATAGTTGTATCTGAACAAATTTTTGTAAAAGCTTTAATAATTTGACAATTATGTGTATCTTCTCCGTGACCATTACTTAAAAACAGTATATTTTTTGTTTTCATAATTATTATTGAGACAAATATAAATTTTTTAAGTTTTCCAATTGTCAAAATTAAAGATAAGAAGGAATAATATCATGTCAGGTTGAATACTTAATAAATAACAACGGAGGAGTCAGGAGTCAGGTAGAAGATCCGTCGGATTGGCGACGTACAGGAGTCAGGAGGAAATAAAGAAGTAAAAGAATAAGAAAGTTTTTTATCACTAATTAAGCAGACATGATATAACGTCAATTTAAAAATATATTTCAACCCCTGTTATCAAAAAAATAAAGTTAAAAGAAAATCACCTTATATCACTTTATTTATCAAACTTAAAATTGTTAGAAGTAGTACTTATAATTTTCATATTTTCAAATTATGGCACATTCAATCAATATACAACCTAATTCTTATGAATTACCTTCAGAAGAAGAATCTCATGTTGACTATTATTATGACGATCCAGAAGATTTACCTGGAACTCTCAATTTAGAACCTGATGCTCCACCACCAGAGATGGCTCTGATAGATTATACAAAAAATATAGCTACCAGGATCAAAATAGCAAACCCAGAAATTTGTATTCCCTACCTCAAATCAGATTCAATTTCTTGGATTAATGTACTTGGTTTAGGCAATAAAACATCTTGGCAACAGATGGCAAAAGTATTTCAAATACATCCTCTGAGTGTTGGAGATATTGTTAATGTACCACAAAGACCTAAAGTTATACATGACAAAAATCAACTCATAATTATTACCTGGATGGTAAGAATAAAATCAGATTCAGAATCATTTGAAAAAGAGCAAGTCAGTATTATTTTAGGAGAAAAACATTTAATCACAGTCCAAGAAAATCCTGAATATGATTGTCTGAAACCTGTACGAGAAAGAATCAAAAATAATCAAGGAATTATTCGGAAACAAAAAGTAGATTATTTAGCTTATTCTCTAGTAGATACAATCATTGATGGATTTTTTCCTGTATTAGAAGAATATGGAGAAAGGATAGAGATATTAGAAGATGAAGTAGTATTTAAACCAGACCGTCATACCATGCAAAAAATCTATAAACTGAGGCGAGAATTATTAACACTACGTCGAGCTATTTGGTCATCAAGAGAAGCAATTAATATTCTGATTCGAGATGGTAGTAATTTAATCAATCCTGATGTATTGGTTTATTTTAGAGACTGTTATGAACATACAATTCAACTCAGAGATATAGTAGAAACTTACAGAGATTTAGCTTCTGATTTAATGGATATTTATTTGTCCTCTGTCAATAATAAAATGAATGAAGTAATGAAGCTACTAACTGTTATCTCATCAATTTTTATTCCTTTAACTTTTATCGCCGGAATTTATGGGATGAATTTTGACCCAGCAGATTCTCCTTGGAATATGCCAGAATTAGATTGGTATTATGGTTATCCTCTTTGCTTAGTCATAATGTTTTCTACTGCTATTAGTTTGATTTACTTTTTTTGGCGAAGAGGATGGTTTGAAAATCTTTCAACTACTATTGAAGCAGAAGATTAGGAGACATTAGGTACTTCAAAATGTAGAATTAAAAATCAGAAGTAAGCAACCTTCTAGCGTCCCTAAGAAATTATTTTACCAAAATAATTGGGTCTAAAACCTCGCCTTTTAAGGGGATAAAAAAAAGATAATTCCGTATTTTCGTAGCCTCCTTATTGCAGAGGTACTGATAACTGATAACTGATAACTGAAATGACTCCCTATTAATTTTTTCTATACTCATCATCAAAATAATTCTGGGTAAAAAATTAACAATAGGTAATTTATTTGATAATATATTCTAAATATAGGGATAAAGTAGGTGAGGCAGTTGCGGACTCAATATCTTGGGTCTGAGGAAAGTCCGGGCTCCCAAAAGACCAAGCTTGCTGGATAACGCCCAGTGCGAGCGATCGTGAGGATAGTGCCACAGAAAAATACCGCCCTGGAGATGAGATATTATTCAAGTCTCTGAGGTAAGGGTGCAAAGGTGTGGTAAGAGCGCACCAGCAGTATCGTGAGGTACTGGCTAGGTAAACCCCGGCGGGGAGCAAGGTCGGAGGGGCAATGGTTGGTCTTTTTCCAGCTCCGTTGTCAAGTGTACCGCTAGAGGTGTCTGGTAACAGGCATCCCAGATAGATAACTGCCCTCTTAGCTGGTTTCAGGTAAGAGAACAGAACCCGGCTTACTCCCTACTTTTTCCTTATTTTTTATACTAAAGTAATTAACAATTAATACTTATAAAAAATAATGAAAAAAATGCCTGAATATTTAGCTGATAAAACTCCATCAACAGAACAATTAAATACATGGATTGAATCTTTTCATACTAATGGTTTTTTAGTCATTCCTAATGTATTAACACCTGAAAAATGTAAACTTCTTAGAAATGACTTAGATGGAATTTTAAGGAAAACTGAAGAAGAACAATCTGACAGGTCTAATCCAGTAGCAAAAGCTTACACATCAATCAAAATAATGGAGCGAATGTTTGAGCATTCCCAAGATAATTTAGACTTGTTTGCCATGGAACCAATTGTTACATTTGCAGAACATTTAATCGGTGGAGCAAATGGAAGAGGTTACTCAAGAAATGATGGAATTCCTAATGCTAATGTTGTTCATGTTATCCACAATAATTCTTTTAAAGTTCCTCCTCAAAATGATGGATTAGCAAACAATGCTTGGCATCAAGATGATACACCACACGTTCTTTCTCTTGATGGTAAACCCTTAAACAATATTCGCTTGAATGTTCTAGCATTTTCCGTTAATTGTTACTTAACTGATGTATTTTCTCCAGATAACGGACCAACCCAAGTTATTCCAGGTTCACATCTGTTTGGTAAGTTTTGTGATGGTAATCTTTTAGGATATGAAGATAAAATTCATAGTTGTCTTGGAGGAATGGGTACTGCAGTTTGTTTTAACAATCAAGTTTGGCATAGAGGTTCTAGAAATTCATCTTCTGTCACCCGGTACATTACACAAATCACTTATGGAAAAAGATTAGTTGGACATAAATATGCACCATTTATGAATTATCAGATGCCAAGTCATTGTTATGAAGAAGCAGATGAAAGATTGAAGCGAATTTTGGGGTTTCTACCTCATGGTGCTTATGGTTAATTAGGGTTTCTGAAAAGTCTTTTAGTAGGGGTAGGAGACAGGAGACAGGAGACAGGAGACAAGAGAAATGGGAATGAGCGAGAAGGTAGAAGTAAGAATTGTACCTTGATTTTTCTGCCTAACTATGCGCCTAAAATACTAACTTTTTGAGTGTTTTAGACTGAAACAGGTGCACTTTTTAATAGCCCTAAAAAGGCTAAAGTATTTATATGTCAATGCTTTTAGATTTAATCAGCAAGCCCTAATTAATTATAGAATTTACTTAGTATTAAGTTTTTAGGCTTGAGAAATAATGATTACCTTAATATGTCGGTTTAGTAATGTGGAATAGGGGCAATACAGGAAAAAGATTGAAAAATACTCCCCTCTTTTTAATATTAGAATCAGAAGATTTATTCCCTTAGACTGCTATGTCAGCTAGTACTAACTTTTGCATTCTGTGAAACTTCAATATACTGGTTTTTCCTATCATCTAATTCTTCCATCTATAAACCTTCTCAGTGGAAAGCCACTAAAATTTTCATTCTGTGAAGCTCCAAAAAATCAGCGGGTCAAATGATTTTTGGCTGCATTCTTACAATTTTTGTGATATCATAAAGACTATAAGGGTTCGTTCGCCCCTACGCATGACTTTTTATTCAACTAAATTTCCTTGCTCAGAGACAATAGAACANCTAAGGCAGGTATTTTACCATTAGGATTTTTTTGTAAAAATTCTGGGGTACGACTTTCTTCTTTTGTAATATTAATTTCAATTCTTTCAAAAGGGATTTCTAACTGAGTTAACAGTAGACGGATTTTATAGCAGTTACCAGAGGTAGAAAATTCGTATAATTTCAACATATAGCAATTCCAATGATTGTGAAGTAAAAAATTCCTTTTTTTTAGGGAGTAGGGATTAAGGAAGTCAGAAGTCAGAAGTCAGAAGTCAGAAGTTATTTTTGTAATGGGGATTTTGAGCAACTTTCCAAAAATATTTAGCCTTAAAAGGCGGGGTTGCGCGACCTATATTATTTTGATAAAAAATAAGAAAAACAACCATGCCTCAGTAACTTGAGAAACGCTATTTTAAGATCAATACTTAAAAAAATCTCTTTCCCTTTATGAGTTTAATACCTCACAATCTACAGGTTGTTGACAATTGGTTGGGGTTTGAGTCCTCATCCATTTTTTCTTCCTTCTTCCTTCTTCCTTCTTCCTTCTTCAAGTCCATTCTATTAATTTTTTCCTCATAACTTCTTGAATTTGTTCTTGAACTTTATCTATGGTTAGATTAGCATCTATTCGTACTATCGAAGGATTACTTTTAGCTAATTCTTGATAGCCTTTTTGTACCCTTTTATGAAATTGAATATCTGCTTGTTCCATCCTATCAATTTTCCCTCTATTTTTAGCTCTAGTTAAACCAATTTTAACATCAATATCTAACCAAAAAGTTAAGTCGCTTTTTAAGCCACCTGTAGCAATATGATTGAGTTTTTGAATTAAATCTAAATCTAAACCACGACCATATCCTTGATAAGCAATAGTCGAATCAGTAAAGCGATCGCACAATACTATAGCCCCTTTTTCTAAATAGGGTTTAATCAAGTTTTCAATATGTTGAGACCTATCTGCTGCATATAGTAACAATTCTGCTCTTTCTTGAATTTGTTCTCCAGATATATCTGTATTTAATAGTAATACTCGTAAAGCTTGACCTAATTTTGTTCCTCCTGGTTCTCGCGTGACAATTACTTCTAAATCTATAAATTTTGATAAAAGTTTGTTTGATTGTTTTTTATATAATAGCCAATTTTGTAACAGTTGAATTTGAGTGGTTTTACCCCCTCCTTCAACACCTTCAAAGACAATGAATTTACCTATCATTTTGCATTTATTTATCTATTTTTAACTGCTTTTTTAGAATTTGCTAATAATTACTAATTTCTTGATAGCAATAATTTTATTTTAGCTGTGTTCCTAGACTTTTAGGGAATAAGAAATGGCAGACATCGAAGTAATAAAATTCTTTAAGCATTCAGCTATTAGCTGTCAGCTCTCAGCTCTTATAAGGGGGTTTAAATGAATATAGACTGTTTCAGCCAGCTTTTATAGTAATATCATGTCCGGATAATTAGTGATCAAAAAACTTTCTCCTTCTCCTCTTCTTTCTTCTTCTTTATTTCCTCCTAACTCCTCACTCCTGACTCCTGACTCCTCCGTAGTTTATTTATAACTGTTCAACCGGACATGATATAAGTATAAATTCTGGCTCAATTAGTAAAGCTTTTATCTCAAACTAAAAGCAATAGCTGATGGCTGAATGCTTACAAAATTCTTACTAATTATTTAGGATTCCTATTAATTAAATTATTCTATAATGTATTGTTGAATACTTATAAATAAATGAAAACTAGAACAGGAAAAATAGAGATATTTGCCGTTGAAGCGAGAGGATCTGTTTTTTTTACAGACAAAATATTATATTATTACCTATAGGGAGTATATAGAATATTAATTTATATTTTATCTTTTTCTTTTGGCTTTATAGCACTACGCAAATAGGGCGCGGACATTGATAAATTCTCAAACTCAGTCAGGGATTACTTCTGAGTTCCGACTTCTGACTTCTGACTTCTGATTTGCGCGTAGCGCTATAATACCTCGAACTTCATAAGCGGTGTTTACAAGCTTGTTGGGGTTTGAGTCCTCATCCACTTTTTCCTTCTTCCTTCTTCCTTCTTCCTTCTTCAATTCAAATAATTTTTCTATTATTGGAGTTTTTTATGGCTCGCTATACTGGTTTATTTACTGTAGCTGTCGATGTAGAAAATATACAGTTAATTTTGACAGATATTCTGAGTTATTGTGGTTTTGAAGTTGTCTATATTCGAGGCAATTATTTAATGGCTAGTGAAGTTCATGGTCAAGTAATTTTCTCTCAACTTATTACTATAGAAATCAATGTTGCCATAGCAACTAATACTGAAAAAACACGCATAAATATAGTTGTTAGAAATGAAGAAATTCCTTTAAAATCAGATAATCATTGCCGTCAAAAATTTGATTTGTTAAGTAAGTCGATAATAGAAAATCCTAATTGGGAATTTATAGACAGCATTTAATGGAGGAGTCAGGAGTCAGGAGTCAGGAGTCAGGAGGGAAGAAAGAAGAAGAAACAGGAAGAAAAGGAGAAAATTTTTTATCACTAATTATCCGGACACGATCGGGACTTACGCAAATTCACCTTGAAAACGTCATATGTAGGGGCGAATGGCATTCGCCCTCACTCGATTTAGTGTCCGTGCGTAAGTCCTGATGATATAACCAGTGGGAGCATCTTGCTCCCGTTCTAAGTGTTCCTTATCTCCACTTACCATTAATGCAACACTACCAAAAAATGTTTGATCTGAGTGCCAGAGCGCAAACCTTCCTAAATTCTCTTCACTTCTGGGTAGTCCTACATGGTCATTTCAGTTATCAGTTATCAGTTATCAGTACCTCCGACTAAAGTCAGAGGCTTGAAATACTGAATTGAATATTTTTTTCATCCCCTTAAAAGGGGAGACTTTGGACCTCATTTTTTGGTAATGGTGAGGATATATATTTTTTAATTTCTCCCACACTCTTCATCCCCCCATCTCCCCAAATTCCCCTCCTGGGAGGGGTTAGGGGTGGGTCCCCATCTGACTCCTAATTAACTATTGTTCAACGAAATGTGCTACGCAGTAATAAAGAGTTTGTCACAACACTCACGGAACTAAATGCCATAAAAGCACCCGCTGCAGCAGGGTTGAGAATAATACCAAAACTCGGCAACAACACCCCCGCAGCTACAGGAATGCCCACAATATTATAGGCAAAAGCCCAAAATAAGTTTTGACGAATTTTGTTGAAAGTAGTACGACTGAGTTTAATTGACTGCACCACATCCATCAATTTATCCTGCATCAATACAATATCAGCAGCTTCCACTGCCACATCTGTACCAGCTTGCATCCCAATACCCACATTTGCTTGAGCTAGAGCAGGAGCATCATTAATACCATCTCCTACCATTGCCACTTTTCCCGCATTTGACTGCAAAGAAGCGATCGCTTCTGCTTTTCCAGATGGTGCCACTTCTGCCAAAATATCTTTTGAATTTATATTTAACTGTTGGCCAATAGTTTCGGCAACAGAAGAGCGATCGCCTGTTAATAACATCACTCTTAAACCCATACTTTGTAAACGTTGCACTGTTGCTTTAGCGTCATCCCGAAGCACATCGCTAACTCCGATAACTCCAGCTAATATTCCATCCACAGCAATATAAACTGCGGTTTTGCCATTTAAAGAGGGGATATTTTCAGCATTGACAATAATTTCATGGCTTTTCAACCATTCCAAATTTCCCACTAAAGCAGGTTTACCATCTACAACAGCAGAGATTCCTAAACCAGCTTCGGTGTGAAAGTCTGTTGCTGTGAGTAATGAGACACCCTCTTGTTGAGCTTTTTGTAAAATTGCTTTTGCCAAGGGATGACTCGCACCACTTTCCACAGTCGCTGCAACTTGTAATAACCATTGCGGGTTATCTCCGATAATATCGGTAACGGTGGGATGACCTGTGGTTAATGTTCCAGTTTTGTCAAAGACAATAGTATCTAACTCATGTACTTTTTCCAGCACATCCCCACCTTTAATTAATAAACCTCTTTCTGCACCGACACCCGAACCTACTAATATTGCGGTGGGTGTTGCTAAACCTAATGCACAAGGACAAGCAATAACTAAGACGGCGATAGTTAATTTTAAACTTAATAATAGTGGGGAAGTAGAAGTGGAATGTGCCATCATCATCCCTTCATGGTCGGTCATCTGCAACACATTCGGCCAGATATTAGTACCTGCTAAATACCAAAAGAGGAAGGTTGCGGAAGCGATGGTCATTACGCCGTAGGTAAAATAACCTGCCACGGTATCTGCCAAATTTTGAATGGGTGCTTTGCGGGTTTGAGCGGTTTCGACTAATTTAACTATTTGAGCTAATGTAGTTTCCGAACCTGTGTGAGTTGCCTGAATAACTATAGCGCCTGAGTTATTAATAGTTCCGGCAGTAACTTTAGCACCACATTCTTTTGTTACAGGTATAGACTCCCCAGTCAGCATCGACTCATCTATTGTTGTTCTGCCATTACATATTTCTCCATCCACAGGAATTTTTTCTCCGGGCAATACTTGGAGATATTCTCCGACTTTGACTCGTGAAGCTGGAATTTCTACAGACTCAGAATTATTCTCCCCGTTTGGTGGGGGAACTAAATGTGCGGTTGCAGGTTGGAGTGCTATTAATGACTGGAGAGTAGATGCTGCTCGATATCTTGCTTGTTGTTCGAGGGTTTTGCCAAGAAGGATGAAACCAAGGATCATTACTGGTTCGTCAAAAAAGCATTCCCAACCTAATTCGGGAAATAGTAGAGCAACAACACTGGCAATGTAGGCAGTCAGGGCGCCGAGACCAACTAAGGTGTTCATGTTGGGAGCGTTTCGCCAAAGACTTTGAATACCGTCGATGATAATTTCACGTCCTGGTAGTAATAAAGCTAAGGTTGCTAATGCTGCATGAAACCAAATATTGCCCAAAATGGGAATTTCTAGACCAATGAAGTGACCCAGATGTCCCATACCTGAGAGAATAATGAGGAAAGCAGCGATCGCTATCCGTCTAATTTGTTGTTTAATTTCTTGGTTATGCCGCTCGGTTTGTTTTTTGGTTGCGTCTATTTCGGAGGTGTCGAGACGTGGTTGAGTAGGGAAACCGTTATTTGTGAGTTTTTCGGCGAGGGTGTTTGGATCGATCGCCCCTGTTTGGCATTGGACGGTTGCTACTTCGGTTGCGAGGTTGACTAGAGCGGAGATAACGCCTGTTTGTTGGGTGAGTTGGCGTTCGACTGCTTTGACACATCCGGCACATTTCATCCCACTGACATCTAGGGTGATGGTTTCCGATGGGGAGCGATCGATATTTGTTGTTTCTGGTTTGGAGGCGACTTGCATAAAATTTTCTCTACTAATTTGTAAGATGGGAGAAAGAACAAAAAATGGATTTAAAGAGGAAAAGCAGCAAGGAAATTAGATAATTTCTGTGGCTTTAATTCTCTTTTTAAAGTTGTTTATTAACAACTCTAGTATAGAAAGAAAAATAGCGATCGCTCCATAGTTAACTTAATTTTTTAACATTTTCTTCAGGCAGCTTTTATTTATTAATTCAAACTCAATTAAGATTTAATATTATTTATGTCCGGATAATTAGTGATAAAAAAACTTTCTCCTCTTGTTCCATCTTTTTCCTTTATTCTTCATGTTTTTGTTTCCTTCTGAGGAGGTGACTTTTTTTCCTTATTTGTTCTCAAATTCAAGCCTCCTGAGGATTCTGGTCGTTATTTATAACTATTCAACCGGACATGATATAACCTACGACCTCAAACCCATTACCTAAAACCTAGCACCTTCTTCATAAGCTAGATAAGCAGCAGTAATAACATTTCCGACATTTAGAGGCTCCATAGATAAAATTTTATTTTGAGATATAAATAAATTTATCCTGGCAACAAAATTAAATTTCCCGTTTTCTTAACTCTAAACCTATACCTTCCCGATGAGTTCTGAGGTCATAATAAACTACAGCTTTTATCGCTTGCCGAAATGGTAATAACAAAAGATTACCTAATAAACCAATGATATATCGAATTAAAAATGATAGTATCTGAAAACTTGGGTCCCTTGATGGAGTCGGAACTGTAGTTAGTAAAATGCCTTTAATTTCTGTGGCAATAATTTGTTGAATTATACCAATGGGAATTGTTATCAAAACTCCTACGATTAATATCAAAAAAATCCGCCCTACATATCCTTTAGTTAATTCCCAACTACGTCCTATGGTTTGAGTTGCTGTAATATTTTCTTCAACAGCCAAGGGGATATCAATAATAAAAAAACGAATTAATAATCGTAAATAGAAGTTCAAAAAAATGGGGAAAAGAATAATTACAATTAAACCTAAAAATGCTAAAATTCCAACAATTTGTTGAGCAGGATCTTCCATAATAGCAGTGATAATACCAGCAATAATTCCTATCACCATAGAAAAACAAAGCCAAATTCCCATTTCCATTAAAAACAATAGAAACAACGCTAAGAAAAAAGCCCATATTTTAGGAGCCATAATCCGTCTAGCTTCACGCACTGTTTCTGGTTGATTTACTAATTCGCCGAATACCAATCTAGCAATTATCGCACTATTAACAATTGATTTTGCCGAACAATATAAAAATAGCAATAGCCAAATTGGAATGAGTAGTAAAAAAAGCAAGTTTTCTGGCTGACCATACATAAAAAATAGAGGTACAGGAATCAAAGCTAAAAATGGCAATAAAAACCATAAATTTGCTCGAATAGATACACCAAAATATGACTTAAAATTATCTCGATAAATTCTTAAACCAGCACTAAAAACATTTTCTACATTCAGAGGCTTTATAGGTGGAGTTTTATTTTGAAACATAATTAAATTTATTCAAATTAATTGAAGAAAATTAACTTACAAAAAGGTAGTAGTTTTCCTAACACCAGCATTTCTGGAGAGACACAAATAATTTGTTATTACATAGAAAAATTATTATCTACTTTTATCTTTAGATATTTAGGAAAAAGACTTAACAAATTTCATGGTTTCTATCTCTGTTATTCAATATTTTTTTTGAGTATCGAAGCAACTTACTTAGATATATCTTTAATACCCAAAAATATAGATACAGTAATTAACAAAAACATAGCAAAAGATAATATTGGGTCGAGCCTCCAACCCTGAAATAACAAAATTCCTCCACATAATAGCACTGCGGCCGGAAAAAAAATCATAATAAATATCCATTGAATAATTTGAAAAACTTTTTGATTAGAAACAAAATTGTATAGAAAAGTTTTAATTAACAAAAAGACCAATACAATATGTAACAAAAACATAACAAAAAATAATATTGGGTCGAGTCTCCATCCCTGAAAAAGCAAAATAAATCCACACAATAGCATTGCGATCGGAACAAAAATCCATTGAATAATATCAAAAGCTTCTCTAGATGATGCTTTTTTTCGGGATTCATTCAAAATTAATAGGGCTAGCAACATATCTAATAACGCAAGTAAACTCAGAAAATTTAAACCAAGATTTAGCATTTTATATTCCTTCGATTATTCAGACAAAAGCTAATATATAGACTTAACGAGGTCATAACTCAGATAGGGGAGCCGTCGGATACAAATTTTAGAAAAGTCAATATTAACTGAAAACTGCTCAAATTCTGAGTAATGTTTACATTAGAAAATCCTAAGCATAGTTAATATTGCCCGACTTGAAATATTTGTTCAGCGGTTAAATTAAGTTCTGGAAAAGTTGGGGAACTCACTACATCTTGACCTCTAAATAAATTAATCGCATATTCATTTTCAACTAAATTACAAACCGAAATAGTTGGTTGTTTCGGGTCTCCAATATAGCGCCTACCTCCTAACCCTAAATAATCAACTATCCAATACTCGCCTATCCCTAATTTTTCATATTCTCCAAGCTTAGTTAAATAATCATCTTGCCAATTAGTACTTACTACTTCTATGGCTAATTTAACACTTTTACCTTGAGTAATAGTCGATCGTTTTTTCCACATTGGCTCATTTTCCATAGCATTATCATCTAATACCACTACATCAGGAATATAAGCCAATTTATCCGAATCTATGGCTTTAATTAGTCCCTGTCGATGGATAAAAAAAGGCAAGTTCAGACGCTCAATATTAACTGATAGTTTTGAAGCTAGAAAACCAGCTACTTTTTCGTGAGTTATGGTAAGGGGGTTTTATGTATGACTATAGGATTAAAATTTTGTATTTATTATTTCCAGATTTTGACCAAATATCTTCTGCATTTATGCTCAACCCTAAAATTAAAGCACTACCAGCAAGAGCAGTGATATAAATAGGAATATGTTCTTGTCTCCAATCAGTTAATCAGTTACTCCAAATACACCAATTATACCTAAAAGACTGGTAGCAAAGTCTCAAATAGACCCTGCTGCAAATATAAAAAGTAAAAATTCTTGTATTTTATTTAATATCATGTCCGGATAATTAGTTATAAAAAAACTTTCTCCTTCTTCTCCTGTTGTTCTTCTTTATTACCTCTTTCCTCCTGATTCCTGACTCCTGAGGACTGACTCCTCCGTAGTTATTTATTTATCACTGTTTAACCGGACATGATATAACTCCGAACTTGTTTAAAGTTATTTATCTGAAATAAAGAACAATTCCAACAATAATAGCTGCGACAAAAAAATATTACCATGAACAAATTATTTGAGATTCTTATTTGTTTGTGAGGAAATTTATTTTGGTTTATTGGTTCATATTCACTAGTTAATATTTCATTTTGACTAATTACTGGATAACTTGTAAATGATTCGTCTTTAATCTCCCACTTGTGAATAAAATCTTGAAATTATTTTGTGGATATAGCGTAAATAAAGTCTTTAAGAGATTGCCATTTAGTTTTAATTAACCAATTAGATAACTGCTCCTTGCGCTCTTTTTATCGGCAACTTGTACATGATGCAATTAATCCCGGAATTAATATGTTAAAGCGTCTGGCTATATATAATCAAGAACGTCAAGAAATTCAACAGCAATCCATTAGAATTGGAATTGGAATCAATACCGATGATTTAATGTTAGGAACTGTGGGAGGTGGGAAAAGAATTAGACATCTGGTGAAAATAAACTTACCCTTTATTTAACATAAGCTAGAGTTGTAAAAGTCAGTTCCCTAAATCATTTTTCGTACCTTTTTCCTAAAAATCTATTCCCTGTTGCTTTCCGGAGCTGTTGCCTGTTGCCTGCTATGTGCAAAAAGTCTATATCTTTTTCACGCCTATGTCTATTGATACTACAGTGATCGGTGATGCTGTTAATTTAGCCTCTCGTTTAGAAAATTTAACTAAGTTATATGGATCTAATATTTTAATCAGTGGAAATACTTTATTTGATTTAGAAGAATTCGATAAATATAATTATCATTTTTTAGATAGAGTTAAAGTAAAAAGGAAAAAAGAAGCAGTTGCAGTATTTGAAATTTTGGATGGAGATGCTGAAGCACAAAAGCAATTAAAAATTCAAACCAAAACTGAATTTGAACAAGCTATTATTCTTTATTATCAACAAAAATATTCAGCAGCAAAAGAAATTTTCTTAAATATTTTCCACATCAACCTGGAAGACAAAGCTGTAAAACTTTATCTCAAACGTTGTCAAAAATCTCAAATTTACGGCATTCCAGAAGAATGGAAAAAAGAGATAGTAATTATAGATAAATAGTAGATTATATTATAGGGCAATTTATGAATGAAATATTACCTTATATTTATTTCTCAATATAATATCTAAATTTTTCTGTTTTTTCTTAAACGCCTATTTTTAGGCCATAAATCAGTTTCTAAAATTAATTAGTGAGAAATGGGAGTAAACCATTCCCTAAAAAAACCCTTAATTAGATGGTATAATTGAAAAATCTTAATTTAATACGATTCACACAAAAACGCTATATATAGTGAATAAAAACTATAACGTTATAGATATATAGTGTTTATAATTCATACGTTGTGTAATACCAGTTTGATAAGTGTTTGTGACAAATGGTAGGAACGTTGTATGCAACGTCCGTAGGTCAGAAGGAAGAGAAAAGAAGCAAAAAAATATTGAAGAAAAAAAAGGTAAAAATAAATAGATATAACTATCTAAAATGAATTGGAGAATCTCTTTTTAAGTATCTCTGATTGAGATGCACCTTTTTGTAGAATTCTTTTTTTAAGCTGGTATAAATCCTAATTAAAGTTCAAATATTATAAATAAAACTAAAATGCTTACCAAAAATCAACAACAAACAAAACAAAATTGGAAACAAATAGCCAAACAATTTGAAACTGTTGTGGGTAAAAAAGGCGTAGTTCAACGCAAAGAAGAATTATTAGTATATGAATGTGATGGTCTAGCTAGCTATCGTCAACGTCCCGCATTAGTAATATTACCACGCACTACTGAACAAGTCGCAGCAGCAGTAAAAATATGCGATCGCTTAAATATTCCTTGGCTTCCTAGAGGTGCAGGAACGGGTCTTTCTGGAGGGGCATTACCAATAGAAAACTGCGTTTTAATTGTCACTTCATTAATGCAAAAAATCCTGAAAATAGACTTAGAAAATCAACAAGTTGTTGTACAACCAGGAATTATAAATAATTGGGTAACACAAGCAGTTAGTGGAGCTGGTTTTTATTATGCTCCTGACCCTTCCAGTCAAATTATTTGTTCTATTGGTGGGAATATTGCCGAAAATTCTGGAGGGGTTCATTGTCTCAAATACGGTGTAACAACCAATCATGTTTTAGGACTAAAAATAGTTACTCCCGAAGGCTCAATAGTTGATCTTGGCGGACAAATTCCAGAGATGCCTGGTTATGACTTAACAGGTTTATTTGTAGGTTCCGAAGGTACCCTGGGAATAGCTACAGAAATTACTCTCAGAATTCTCAAATCTCCCGAATCAGTTTGCGTGCTTTTAGCAGGATTTCCTAATATTGAAGCTACCGGACAAACTGTGTCAGATATTATCAGTTCTGGCATTATTCCTGGGGGGATGGAGATTATGGATAATTTCAGTATTAATGCTGTGGAAGATGTCGTCAAAACCAATCTATATCCCCGAAATGCTGCTGCTGTTTTATTAGTAGAATTAGACGGTTTAGAAGTAGAAGTGGATCGAAACAAACAGCGCATCAAAGAAATATGCGAAAAAAACGGAGCTATAGAAATTACTACTGCTCATGAACCAGAAAAAAGGATGAAATTATGGAAAGGACGAAAAGCTGCTTTTGCTGCTGCTGGGAATATTAGTAAAAATTATTATGTACAAGATGGAGTAATTCCTCGGACAAAAATGGCTTATGTTTTAGGTGAAATTGAAGGAATTAGTCAAAAATATGGTTATCGTATTGCTAATGTATTTCATGCTGGAGATGGGAATCTTCACCCGTTAGTTTTATATGATGATGCTGTTGAAGGTGCTTTTGAAACTGTGGAAGAAATAGGTGGAGAAATTCTCAAGATTTGCGTGGAAGTTGGTGGTAGTTTATCTGGAGAACATGGCATTGGTTCAGATAAAAAATGTTATATGCCTTTAATGTTTAATGAGACAGATTTAGAAACGATGCAATGGGTAAGAAGTGTTTTTAATCCCAAGGGTTTAGCTAATCCTGAAAAAATCTTTCCTACACCTCGAACTTGTGGAGAGTCTGCTAATGTTCAGCAAGTTAAACAGTTTGAAGGAGCAGAGGTTTTTTAAATTTTATTTACCTTATTTATCAAATATTAGAGGCTGTTTGTAAAAGGAATATTAAATCCAGGCGTAGGGTGGGTTAGGCGACAATAATTAACAATAATTATGAGTCGCGAACCAAAATCTTAACTGTCTGCCGTAACCCACCGAACATACCGAATATTAAGCCAATATACTGTCTTAATCTTTGCTTGTACATTCACTTTCTTATCTAGTTACTAGATCAAAAAATGACAGATGAAGATAGAGACTTTAACCAAGTCAAAAGTCAAAAGTCAGAAGTTAACCCACCCCTAACCCCTCCCAGGAGGGGGATGCGTGAGCAACTCTCCAAAAATATTTCGTCTTAAAAGGCGGGGTTTTAGACCCAATTATTTTGATAAAATATTTTTGAAAATGGCAATGAATTAGAGTTACTTTATAGATGAGGAGTAGTATCTAGTGATAAATTTTCCACTTCCTACTCCCTCTTGATTTTTCAGTCAGATTACACATAAACAGAAGCAAATACAAATATTTCAGATATTGATATTAATTAAAAAATTAAACTTTTTTCTATTGAGGTACAAAAAAATTCTAGGTTTTAGGCAATAGTTCCAGAAAGCAACAGACAATAAGAAAGAAAAAGACAACTGTACCTTAGCAGAAGCTAGAAATGCTGGTAGTCCTGTAGATGTAGTGATCAAATTACAGTGAAGCGATATAGCTGCCGCACTTGCTCCCTCCGCCAACGCTTCATGATCATGGTGAATAAAATACCAAATAGCACCCAAGTGATTTTCTAATTTTTTAGAAAAGTATAAAGTTTTCCTGACTAACCGAGAAATTCTTTGACATCAAGTATTATTTAATCTTTCTATATAGGCAGTTAAACCAGTTTCTTTACCTGCTGATTTATGCCTATAATCAGGAAAAACTAAATCATCAGCTGACCAGAAATCTGTATAACAAATTGCACATTGCCTGTAGACACCAGGCAGTGAATTCCACAACCCTAATGCGCTGTTTTCTCCTAAACAGAAACCCACTATTTCTCTGGTTTCTATATCCATCGCCAGCCAGAGCTACTGTTTGTGATTTTTACTCCCAACAAATGACCACATTTCGTCGCAGGCAAAACTAGAATTTTCCCCGATTGCCTCACCATTTAGCATTAGTTTATCTACCACAACACTATTATTTTATTTACGAGCTGTTGTGCGGATAAATAGATCGTTGAAAGTATCTGTAATACTGTATTCCAAAGTTTTTCCACCAATCTCGTAGGTGAGGATACCGTCGTCGAATGTCAGAGTGAAATCTTCTCCTTGTCCGCTTACCCAATCAAAGTAACGGTACTGAGTAGGAACTTTTTGGCCGCCATTTTCATTTGATCTACTTTGATCGCCCCCAAAATCTGACAAAGTTTCAACAATTAATAATTAACAATTACCTCTTCTTAAAACAGATATAATTGACGAAAAGGAAAAAAAATTTTTATATAGATAAATTTTGATTTTTAAACTATAGCTTCAGAGAGCATTTTGATGAAAAACTAAAGTTAAAATCGGTTAATACCTTAACTGCTAAATCAATTTAAACAAGTGGCTGAATTTCTGAAATTATTTCATTGGAAAAATGAGTGGATTGAATACCAACGTAACTAACCATGATATAATCCTCTTGTGATTTGATTTTCGATCCAGGCGCTCTATGAAACAGCTAATTCAGACGAGTGCCTTTCGTATTACAATTATACTTCATTTCTTATAGTTCGACAACCTATGTAAATCAATCTAGGCAAAGAATTGAGACTGTTATAGCGCTGTGCGCAGGCAACAGGCAACAGGCAACAGGCAACAGGGGGAATAAATTGCCTATCATATAAGATTTTAGCTATTTGGCCTCTCCTGCAATTTGTAAATATACCAGCGCTCATTGCTATACTACAAAGTAGGAGAGTAGGAGAGATGGAATATTTTTGATATTTACCGAATAATTAATAATTAATAATTAAATAATTCTAGTTTAAAACCTCCCCTTGATCGGGGAAAAAATAAATAATATTTCCTGATATTCAATTCCGTAACGGTTAAAACCCGAGGTAATTATCAATTATCAATTATCAATTATAAATTAATAAAAGGACTTCCGCAAATTGACTTTTAAACCACCATCTGTAGAGGCGCAATTCGGAGCTTTGCGGAGCGCAAATGGTATTCCCCCTTGCCATAAGTAGAGTCTCTGCGTAATATAATGTCCGGATAAGAGCGCGATCAAAAAAACTTTCTCCTTTTCTTCTTCTTTCTTCCCTCCTGACTCGGTCCTTCCCCTCCCCTCCTGGGAGGGGTTAGGGGTGGGTTGGGAGGGGTTAGGGGTGGGTTGACTCCTGACTCCTCCGTAGTCTATTTATAAGTATTCAACCGCAGATGATATAAGTCCTGACCTAATTAAGCGGATTTGATATAATCAGAAGTTACGCATAAGGTACGAAAAATTAGGATTTGAGATTGCTTTCCGTTCCGGAATGCTCCGCAAACCCTGTCGGTCGCAATGACGGAAATACTTTGTACTGCGTAAGTCCTAATAATAACTAATAACTGATAACTGAAATGACCACAGCCATTAAAGCAAATCTTCTTAGTCAAGACGAAGCTTTATCTTTAGTAGAAACAACTGTAAAAAAATCTGAAGCAGAAGGTATAGTCGTTAGTCTTAGCAACAACGAATCATCCCTAAGTCGCTACTCAGAAAATCAAATTAGTCAGAATATTACCAAAACAAAATTTGAACTCAACATTACCAGTTACTTCGGAACTCGCAGCGCCACTGCATCCACCACAGAATTAGACCCGGATGCCATTACAGCCACTATTCGTCGTTCCGAGGAACTTGCCCGCATTGCTCCACAAGACCCAGAATGGGTGCCACTGCTTGAACCTCAAGAATATGAAAAACGTACTCCCGCTTTTGATGAATTGACCGCTACTATCTCCCCACTAGAGCGAGGAAAAATAGTACAACAAGTATGTGCGATGAGTGCCAAAGCAGGAGTTGATGGCTCCGGTACTCTGAGTACAAATACATTTTCAGGAGCGATCGCTAACTCGGTTGGGTTACGCGCTTATAGTAAATATACAAGAGCAGATTTTAGTTTGACGGCAAGAATTGAAAATGGTTCTAGTTGGAGTCGTAGCACTGCCTGGGGAATAAACCAACTACCCACTGAAACTCTAACGGAGGAATTGATAAACCGTGCTTTTGCCTCTCGCCAACCTAGAGAAATTAACCCTGGTGTTTATCCTGTGATTTTCAGTGGGGCAGCTTTAAGCGATCTATTGATTTGGCTAATATTTAATTTAGATGCGCGGGCGGCAGATGAGGGGCGATCGTTTATGTCGCGCACTGATGAAACAGGTAAACCAGTGGGCAACCGAGTTGGGGAAAAAATGTTTAGTCCTTTAGTGCAGATGCAGCGCTATCCAGGACATCCTTTGTTGCAGTTGGAGACTTTCTCTAATAATGGGTTGAGTAATCATTATCTGGAAGTGATTAAGGATGGTGTACCACAGACTTTATCTTACAGTCGTTATTGGGCAGCACAAAAAGGTAAACAACCCACGGGTTATATGTTTCCAGTGGTGATGCAGGGTTCTGAACAAAGTTTGGCCGATTTAATTGCCCAGACAGAAAGAGCTATTTTGGTAAATCGTTCGTGGTATGTGCGTTATGTTAATCCTCGGACATTGGAGATGACTGGTATGACACGAGATGGTACTTTTTGGATTGAGGATGGTAAGATTGCTTATCCGATTAAAAATTTGCGGTTTAATCAGGTTTTGCCGGATATGTTGCGGGATGTGGATGCTGTTAGTCAAGTGCAACGTTATGGTGATAGTGTTTTGCCTGGACTAAGGGTAAAGGCGTTTAATTTTAGTAGTGTGACTGATAGTGTTTGATTCGCAGTCAGCAGTTGTAGGGGCGAATGGCATTTGCTAACGCAAAGCTCCGCTAACGCCCGCACAGGAGTCAGGAGGGAAGAGAATTCAGAAAGATGTCTAATATCATGTTCGGTTAAATACTTATAAATAACTGTTGTGGGAAGTCAGAAGTCAGGAGTCAGGAGGAGAGAGAATTACAAAGATGAGCGTAGTTATGACAATTGAAGATTTTTTTTATGTCTAATTAAACGGATTTGATATAATTAATTCTTTCCGTCTACTCCCTACTCCCTACTTCCCTACTCCTGAAAAATACTTTTTCAGCAAACCCTAATTATCTCGGTAAGGTTTAAAAATATTCTGATTTGTCAGAAGAGGAAAGAGTAAAGAGAGATTAATGTTTAACTGGAATGATATAATTTCCTTTACTACCAGCATCGTTAGTAGGGGGAAACGGTCGGAAAACCATTCTTTAATACTTAATAATGCCGATGATACCGGATTTTATATCAACTCCAATTTAAGATTGAACCTACAACCTACAACCTACAAACTTCTTCAATTATCTTGGTGCTTAAACATAGAAGTAGCGCCGAATGCCGCGAAAGCTAATAAACCTAATATTGAAGTAGGTTCGGGAACAGGAGTTAACATTATATTATCAAAATTTACATCACCAGAACTAGCAATATAAATTTGAGTAATATTTTCAAAACCATCTATTGATAGAGTTTCAAAAGGCAAGGATATATCGTTACCAATGGAATATTCTGTAAATTGACCGGCAACTTGCATTGTTGGGTCAAATGTTGTGGAAATTAAGATTTTAGTATCATCTGTTGTATAACCAGTAATTGCATTTTCATTCTTCCGCAATTGATAATCTAAACTTTTTAAAGAGAAGATGCCACCATTTTTTAAAGTGATAAATGAACCTAAAAGTCCGAATTCATTAGTAAAATGTTGAGCTTCATAATTCTGGCGAGCATGAAAATGTGAAGTATCACTAAAATAAGCTGATGGACTGCCTATTTCCTGTGCTGAAAATGCTGCTACATTAAATCCATTTTCCATGAAACATTTACCCGCACTCAATGGAGAAGTACAAGTGTTGGGATTGGAATTATCATATATTTCAGAATCATAAGTAATTGTTGCTGCCTTAGCTTGCTCATTACCAACAAATAGTATAGCTAAAGTCGCACAACAACCAATTCCTATAGCTTTCAAGTTTTTGAATATCATATTATTAATGCCTAAATTTCAGTAAATTAACGAGGAGATAATAGCACTACATTTCAGACATTACAACTACTTTTATATAATATTTATCTATGACAAAATGTCATATTTTTTTTAGTTAATTGAAGATGATAACTTATTTTTTAATTACTATCAATTTAACTTAGGAGCCATGTAAGAATAAGTTGTACAAATTTTATCTGGGATAAATTGTGAAATACAGCTTCCATCAAAAAAACTGTAATGGTTATTTTTACACGAGTCCTTACTGTTTAATAAGTGATTATTTGAATTATAAAAGTGAGAAAATTTTCTATTTAAGGCCAAAAATATAGATTAAGACTGGAGTTTAGACTAAATTTTGGAATCTTCAAATAATCTACCCAGAAGCAATGAAGACTTGGAACTCACTACCCTTGGGTAATATCAGGGATGTGAATTTTCTCGATGCTTTTTATGATTTGTATTTTTGAGGGAGTTTGGGTGAGGAGTAGGTTATTCAAACTCTTCAAAAAGTCTTGCCATGGGACAATTAACCCATAGCAAAAGCTCTGGATAATTAACTTAAAAGTTGTTGCAATGCTGATACAGAAATAGTTTCAGCCTAGGTTCAACTATCTCACTCTTCTCCCTCGGCAAGTGTTCGGCCCGCTGTAATTAGTCTAAACTCCAGTTAAGATGTAACTACCTTTTTTGAATTTGGTATAACCGACATTCCGCAGGTCTAGCTTGTAGTGTCAGGTATTTATTGCTCAGATTTTTACATGATAGGCATTACGAGCAAGGTTTAAGTATAAATACATACTACATTAACTATTGACTATAATTCTTAATATTAGAATCTGTGTTCCACCATCTTCGTGGAAAAAGGTACTGTAGTATGTTTGTCGTGCGGAATGTGGGGTATAAGGGGATAAAGAAGAAAATTATACATCTTCTTGCCTCCCTATTGCAGGAGGTACTGATAGCTTCTGATAGAAAACGCTAACTGATATAGCAATCTAAGGAAAGGTTAGGATATATCAAAAGTTTAAAACTCAGGGAACGCCAGATTTCTTCTTCTTCCTTCTTCGCCTGATATTGACCTTGACTATGACTATTTTCCCCAAAAAAACAAAAAATAACAGAATTAATATTTCTGCTATCCTTAATTTATTATACCCCCAAGGGAATTCGAATCCCTGTCGCCTCCGTGAAAGGGAGGTGTCCTAGGCCTCTAGACGATGGGGGCTTGTTTGTTTCTTTTCACTCTTACTAGAGTAGCGAATTCCTAAATAAATGTCAAGGGGTACGAAAAAAAAATTTTTCGCTCAACCCTTTGGCCATCTTGACTACTGAAGATTGTGGCTTTGTGGTAAAGCCATCTGAGCCGATATCCCTTCTTTTGCATCTCCAAAATACCATAAAACAGCAGCAGCTTCAGCCCGACTCACTGTTTTATCTGGCCTAAATAATTTCGTATAACCAAAAACCCGCCTAATATTAGAAAAATCATTCTGAGCATCTGCCAATACAGCTCTCAAAGCAGCAGGGTCAATCCTAGAAGCATCTTGAAAATCCCAAGCTTCTTTAACTTTTTCTATTGTTGCCTCTGGCAATGCCTTGCGAAAATCTAGAGGTACTTTCCAAAGAATCAAATCCTCACGGGTTAAAAAATCATTTGGACGAAATTTAACTACATTAGTATCTCCAGACAAAGGACTAGGAATTAAACCAGCTTCTGCCAAACCTTGAATTACCGCAAAGTCTGGGTCAGTTTTCGGGACATCTTCAAAAATTGGTGTTTCATTGAGCAGTGCTAATCGGATTTGTTTAGCAGAATTATTAGTAAAAATCTTATTATTAGTATTTACCAACCACCGAACATATTCCCGCCTAGTGACAATATTCTGAGGATCGACTAAAAGAGTAGTAGTATCTGGATTATCTTGATTTTGGGGTTGTGGCTGCTGAAATACTCCCAGTTTGGACAAATCTGCGACATATTGACGTAATCCTGAAGGCACATCTCTGAGAGCTTTTTTTAAGACAGGGGACTCTGTAGAAGTGGGGAGCGGCACTGGAGGGATGCTATTGGGAGGAAATGTTGTAGGAGTCGGTAACGCGGCTACTCCAGGAGTGGGCAAAGGTGTCGGTAATGATGCAGTTGGAGATGGCTCAGGAATAGGTAATGCTTGGGGTGATGCTGTGAAATTGGGAGATGGCTGAGTTTCTAGCTGGATAGTTGATGGAGAAACTGGGACGGGTGGAGGCGAGGGTATATTGGCAGTTTCTTCATTCTTGGATTGATAGTCTATCTCATATTCTGTTGCTATTCCTGGAGTTTGGCTAGGTTTGAGGGATACCTCTACCTGCAAATCATTTTTTTCTGCCACCAGAGATCCACTACCCTCTTCGGTAGGTTCGCTAATAATTTCCCAATTTTTGTCTCGAAATTCTTTTTGATAGAAATTTTGGACTACGTTAGTAGGGTCTGAACTACTCCAAACTGTTTTTTGCTCTTGTTCGGATTTTTCAATTAATTGGGAGTTGGGATATGGAGAGATTTCTGAGGGAAAATCAGCCGGAATTTGTGTTGGTTGTTCGGGTTGCTGGGTGTTTTGAGTAGGGATTTGAATTAATTGGTTAAAAGGAGGGTTATTTTTTAACTTGGGGTCTGCTGCAAAAACTTTTTCTAGCTCTTTACTTGAGGGATTATTTGCACAAGCGCTGACTGACATTAATAAACAAATAGTTAAACTGGTAAATATAGAAGGTCTATTTAATAACATATTCATTAATATAAATTTAGTTGCTATTTTTCAGGGAGGTTTTTGTTTCCTCCCTTAATTCTCAAAACTATATTTTTCAGGTATTCTTTGACAAGGATTTTGGTTGTTCAGCAGATAAGTTGTTTTTTTCTTCCTTTTTATCTTCTTGTTGTGGTGATTCCTGTCCTGCTACTTGTTTGAGATGAATAGTATTTACCTTGGTAATAAAATTAGCTATAGAATTTCTAGCTTTTTTGCCACGTTCAGTTGTATCTTCTACATCATAAATTCTATAAGATACATTTGCACCTAAGATAAATTTCTCCTGTTCTGCTTCTAAGAGTTCCACAACTCGATTAGCAGAAATCCAATTTTCTTGGAAAGGAAATGAAGTTACAACACTAGCAACTATAGAAGCGATCGCTGGACAAATTACAGGTAACCATTTTAACCAAGCCTGACCAGTTTCTAATTTATCAACAAGGACTAAAATGGGGGTAACTCCCGAAAAAACTATTGTGCCTAACTGCAAAATATAGTAGATATTTCTAGCTTTTTGCCTGGTCTTTTTGTAATCGTCTATTAACTCTTGAGTATAACGANAACTAAAAATAAAAAAAATTGAGAAAAGGGGTTGACATACCAAAGTTGAGTTGCTAGATTAGTAAATGCGCAGGGAGAGAGGCAAACACCTCCAACCAACGCCAGAACCTAGAAAACTCAATAGTTTGAAAGTTTTACAGCACTACATTCCTTGTTAAAAATATTTAACTAGGACGAAGAACGTAGTTCTAAATCCTTGATACAAGAAAAAAACCTCATAGTCAAGAGACTATGAAAAAAAGTTAGAGAATCAAACATCATGGAGAGTTTGATCCTGGCTCAGGATGAACGCTGGCGGTCTGCTTAACACATGCAAGTCGAACGGACCCTTCGGGGTTAGTGGCGGACGGGTGAGTAACGCGTGAGAATCTGCCTTCAGGTCTGGGACAACAGAAGGAAACTTCTGCTAATCCCGGATGAGCCTAATGGCAAAAGATAAATTGCCTGGAGATGAGCTCGCGTCTGATTAGCTAGTTGGTGGGGTAAAAGCCTACCAAGGCAACGATCAGTAGCTGGTCTGAGAGGATGAGCAGCCACACTGGGACTGAGACACGGCCCAGACTCCTACGGGAGGCAGCAGTGGGGAATTTTCCGCAATGGGCGAAAGCCTGACGGAGCAAGACCGCGTGGGGGAGGAAGGCTTTAGGGTTGTAAACCCCTTTTCTTTGGGAAGAAGTTCTGACGGTACCAAAGGAATCAGCCTCGGCTAACTCCGTGCCAGCAGCCGCGGTAATACGGAGGAGGCAAGCGTTATCCGGAATGATTGGGCGTAAAGCGTCCGCAGGTGGCCATGTAAGTCTGCTGTCAAAACCCAGGGCTCAACTCTGGTCAGGCAGTGGAAACTACAAAGCTAGAGTCTGGTAGGGGCAAAGGGAATTCCCGGCGTAGCGGTGAAATGCGTAGATTTCGGGAAGAACATCGGTGGCGAAAGCGCTTTGCTAGACCAGAACTGACACTCAGGGACGAAAGCTAGGGGAGCGAATGGGATTAGATACCCCAGTAGTCCTAGCCGTAAACGATGGATACTAGGTGTTGCCTGTATCGACCCAGGCAGTGCCGTAGCTAACGCGTTAAGTATCCCGCCTGGGGAGTACGCACGCAAGTGTGAAACTCAAAGGAATTGACGGGGGCCCGCACAAGCGGTGGAGTATGTGGTTTAATTCGATGCAACGCGAAGAACCTTACCAGGACTTGACATGTCGCGAATCTCAGGGAAACTTGAGAGTGCCTTCGGGAGCGCGAACACAGGTGGTGCATGGCTGTCGTCAGCTCGTGTCGTGAGATGTTGGGTTAAGTCCCGCAACGAGCGCAACCCTCGTTTTTAGTTGCCATCATTAAGTTGGGCACTCTAAAGAGACTGCCGGTGACAAACCGGAGGAAGGTGGGGATGACGTCAAGTCAGCATGCCCCTTACGTCCTGGGCTACACACGTACTACAATGGTCTGGACAGAGGGTAGCCAACCCGCGAGGGCGAGCCAATCTCAAAAACCAGGCCTCAGTTCAGATTGCAGGCTGCAACTCGCCTGCATGAAGGAGGAATCGCTAGTAATCGCAGGTCAGCATACTGCGGTGAATCCGTTCCCGGGCCTTGTACACACCGCCCGTCACACCATGGAAGTTGGCCACGCCCGAAGTCATTACTCTAACTCGCAAGAGAGGGGGATGCCGAAGGCAGGGCTGATGACTGGGGTGAAGTCGTAACAAGGTAGCCGTACCGGAAGGTGTGGCTGGATCACCTCCTTTAAAGGGAGACCAACAAGAGCAGCAGAAAAAAATAGTATATTACTGTTGTATCTAGAATCCCTGGTCGAGCAAGGAAAAATAGTAGGAAGTAACTTTCAAACTAGAGTTATGGTTCATCTATGGGCTATTAGCTCAGGTGGTTAGAGCGCACCCCTGATAAGGGTGAGGTCCCTGGTTCAAGTCCAGGATAGCCCACCTAATCAAACCGGGGGGTATAGCTCAGTTGGTAGAGCGCTGCCTTTGCAAGGCAGAAGTCAGCGGTTCGAGTCCGCTTACCTCCAGGAGAAAACTCAAGAATTCAGCAATCAGACCTGAAAAAAATCAAGTCAGACTGCTGGGAATCTACTTTCCAGTAAGAACCTAGAAAACTGCATAGTCAAAGAAGTAAAAAGTAACTGAAAAGTGAGTTAGATGAAATCAAACATCTAACAAAGTCCAGTCAGGTAGACTGAAAGTGGTCAAGTTAATAAGGGCTGACGGTGGATACCTAGGCACACAGAGGCGACGAAGGACGTGGTTACCTACGAAAAGCTCCGGGGAGCTGGAAGCGAGCATTGAGCCGGAGATATCCGAATGGGGCAACCCAAAAACGGCTGGCCGAATATATATGCCAGTACGAGCGAACCCAGCCAACTGAAACATCTTAGTAGCTGGAGGAAGAGAAAGCAAAAGCGATTTCCTATGTAGCGGTGAGCGAAAGGGAAACAGCCTAAACCATCTGTTAACACAGATGGGGTAGTGGGACAGCCATCAGTAAGTGAGGAAGTTAGGCGAAGCAGCGAGAAACTGCACCAGAGAAGGTGAAAGTCCTGTAGTTAAAAACCGAATCAATTACGGTTGTATCCCGAGTAGCATGGGGCTCGAGAAATCCCGTGTGAATCAGCGAGGACCACCTCGTAAGGCTAAATACTCCTGTGTGACCGATAGTGAACCAGTACCGCGAGGGAAAGGTGAAAAGAACCCCGGAAGGGGAGTGAAATAGAACATGAAACCGTCAGCTTACAAGCAATGGGAGCTCGATTAAACGAGTGACCGTGTGCCTGTTGAAGCATGAGCCGGCGAGTTATAGGCAGTGGCAGGTTAAAACCAGAAAGGTTGAAGCCAAAGCGAAAGCGAGTCTGAACAGGGCGATAAGTCACAGTTTATAGACCCGAACCCTGGTGATCTAACCATGTCCAGGATGAAGCTTGGGTAACACCAAGTGGAGGTCCGAACCGACTTCTGTTGAAAAAGGAGCGGATGAGGTGTGGTTAGGGGTGAAATGCCAATCGAACCAGGAGCTAGCTGGTTCTCCCCGAAATGTGTTGAGGCGCAGCGGTGAGAGTAAAAGTCTGGGGGTAAAGCACTGTTTCGGTGCGGGCTGCGAGAGCGGTACCAAATCGAGACAAACTCTGAATACCAGATGGTAATCTCACCAGTGAGACGGTGGGGGATAAGCTTCATCGTCGAAAGGGAAACAGCCCAGACCACCAGCTAAGGTCCCCAAATTACCACTAAGTGAGAAAGGACGTTGGAGTCCATAGACAACCAGGAGGTTGGCTTAGAAGCAGCCACCCTTGAAAGAGTGCGTAATAGCTCACTGGTCAAGGACTCTGGCACCGAAAATGAACGGGGCTAAGTGGTATACCGAAGCTGTGGAATACTATTAGTATTGGTAGGGGAGCGTTCCGTGGTAGTAAGAAGCATTAGCGAGAGCAGGTGTGGACGAAACGGAAGTGAGAATGTCGGCTTGAGTAGCGAAAATATGTGTGAGAATCACATACCCCGAAACCCTAAGGGTTCCTCCGGACGGCTCGTCCGCGGAGGGTGAGTCAGGACCTAAGGCGAGGCCGAAAGGCGTAGTCGATGGACAACGGGTGAAAATTCCCGTACCGTGATTGGTTGGTGCAGAGGGACGGAGAAGGCGTGAGCTAGCCGGAAGATGGTTACCGGTGTAAGCGTTCGAGGTGTTGCGGAGCGGAGAAAACGTTCCAAGCTGAGGCGTGAGTCCGAGCTCCTACGGGAGCGAAGTAGTATCTGTCAGGCTTCCAAGAAAAGCTCTAAACACCATAAATCAATGATGCCTGTACCCGAAACCGACACAGGTAGGGTGGTTGAGAATACTCAGGGGCGCGAGATAACTCTCTCTAAGGAACTCGGCAAAATGGCCCCGTAACTTCGGGAGAAGGGGTGCCAGCGAGAGCTGGCCACAGTGAAGAGTCCCAGGCGACTGTTTACCAAAAACACAGGTCTCCGCAAAGTCGAAAGACGCAGTATGGGGGCTGACGCCTGCCCAGTGCCGGAAGGTTAAAGAAGTTGGTCAGCGAAAGTGAAGCTAGCGACTGAAGCCCCGGTGAACGGCGGCCGTAACTATAACGGTCCTAAGGTAGCGAAATTCCTTGTCGGGTAAGTTCCGACCCGCACGAAAGGCGTAACGATCTGGGAGCTGTCTCGGAGAGAGACTCGGCGAAATAGAAATGTCTGTGAAGATACGGACTACCTGCACTTGGACAGAAAGACCCTATGAAGCTTTACTGTAGCCTGGAATTGGGTTCGGGCTTCTCTTGCGCAGGATAGGTGGGAGGCGATGAATAGTTCCTTGTGGGGACCTAGGAGCCATCGGTGAGATACCACTCTAGAGAGGCTAGAATTCTAACTTGGAGCTAAATCAAGCCCAGAGACAGTTTCAGGGGGGCAGTTTGACTGGGGCGGTCGCCTCCTAAAAGGTAACGGAGGCGCGCAAAGGTTCCCTCAGGCTGGTTGGAAATCAGCCGGAGAGTGTAAAGGCACAAGGGAGCTTGACTGTAAGAGAGACAACTCAAGCAGGTAGGAAACTAGGCCTTAGTGATCCGACGGTACTGCGTGGAAAGGCCGTCGCTCAACGGATAAAAGTTACTCTAGGGATAACAGGCTGATCTCCCCCAAGAGTTCACATCGACGGGGAGGTTTGGCACCTCGATGTCGGCTCATCGCAACCTGGGGCGGAAGTACGTCCCAAGGGTTGGGCTGTTCGCCCATTAAAGCGGTACGTGAGCTGGGTTCAGAACGTCGTGAGACAGTTCGGTCCATATCCGGTGTAGGCGCAAGAGCATTGAGAGGAGTTCTCCCTAGTACGAGAGGACCGGGAGGAACGCACCGCTGGTGTACCTGTTATCGTGCCAACGGTAGACGCAGGGTAGCCAAGTGCGGAGCGGATAACCGCTGAAAGCATCTAAGTGGGAAGCCCACCTCAAGATGAGTGCTCTCACTACTTTAAGTAGGTAAGGTCACGGGAAGACTACCCGTTGATAGGTGTTCGGTGGAAATGCAGTAATGTATGCAGCCTAGACACACTAACAGACCGAGGACTTGACCTCATTTCTCTTTTCACTTCTGACTATGCAGCCTTCTTTGTTTCTTT
>NZ_JAAHGK010000170.1:0-8181 GCF_010672505.1 Okeania sp. SIO2B9
CATTCATTTGCAAAAATACTTTTTTCCTATATATTCCCTGTTGCCTGTTGCCTGTTGCCTGTTGCCTAAAAGCGATAAATTTTTGGCTTTATTCACGCATTGAGATGCACCCTAATTTTCTGGATTTGTAATTTCTCCCATAAATAGAATAGTGCCAGAATCATTCTCTGTAATTGTCAAAAAGAAGGGACGATCGACTAACATATCAACAGGTATCTCTGCACTTCTTACTCCCATAGTTATACTGGTCGCTGCTCCTGCTTCTGTTCCTGCTTCATTAACTTCCACAAATGTTTTATGTTTAATTTCATCTATATATAACTCTGGTGGAATAGGACGCATCCCAGAAAAATCAGCATTATTTTTGTTAAAAGCTATCTCCATTCCTAAAGATTTCAACGCATCATTGAGGGTAATTTCATATTCGGTTTTAAATTTTGGCAAGCCTAGATTTACTTTACAATAGTCAAATTGCAGCATCCAATTTTCCCAGTTTTCCTCATTTAAAATTTGATAAAATCTGTCTAATCCTACTTTTTCTTTGGGAAGGAATATATACATACTTACTCCTCCTTCTCCATAGGGTAAACTTACTGCCTGAAATTCTTCATCTTCGTAATATAAATATCTAGATGATTGAAACATTATTGGATGTTGTTTTTTTGTGCCATTCGGTAGATAAAAAGGTTGTTCTTTTGTGGAATATTCTGCAAATTCTTGCTCCCAATTGCCTTGAAAATAAATAGCATTTAACAAAACCATCACTGTATTAGGTTCGAGTTTTTCGATGATTTTATCAATTTTGCCCTTAGTAATATCGTTGACCCAATTGTTGATAATTTCAGGACTTCTAGGATGCTCGAAGTCTATTTGACTTACCTTGCTCTGATAAAAATTTTGATTTCTTTGCATAAATGTTGGCTCAAAAGACATCCCTTTTTTGGTCCATATTGAGTTGGCAATATCTAATTTAATGTCTGGATTTAAACTATTTAATAAAATGCCTAATTCTTTGTTTGCTTGATTAACTTCTTCTAAACTCATTCCCTGAAAATTTAATGCTTTAGTCATAGCATCTCTGGTTTTTCCTTCGGCACCGTTGTAGGTCATTGATAGAGCGATCGCTATACTGCTCGGAGAGATAAAAATATTTTTATTTGATTGTGATTTTTGAATTTCTGAAAATAGTTGAAAGGCAAATCTATTATTAGCGGAAACTAATTTCATACTGATGTCCATATCTTCTATTTTAGCGAATATATTCTGTCGGGAATTTGTCTGATTATCAGTATGAAATTCCCGATTCCTTAACTTTATTGCAACTCCAGGCAAATTATAGATACTAATAATGATAATTATAGCCATCGTCCCTAGAGACATTTTTGCCGAAATGGCATAACATTTATTTAAAAGTTCTTTCAACATTTTCTTACCCCTACTGGAGTCAATAACTAACAATGACAATCGATCTAATTTTCAACGGTGCTAACTTATTTGTATTACCATTTTGGACATTAATAATATTTTTGCCTAACTGGAAAGTTACTCGCAAAATCATGGAATCTTTTATTCCGTTTGTATTATTAGCCGTCCTTTATCTTTACCTACTTATTAGTAGTATTACCCCTGAATCTGCTGCTGCTTTATCCAACCCTACTTTGCCAGATATTGCTAAATTCTTTGGAGAAGAATCTGCTGCAGCAACAGGATGGATTCATTTTCTGGTCATGGATTTATTTGTCGGTCGTTGGATTTATTGGGAAGGACAACGTACTGGTGTTTGGACTATCCACTCAATAATTCTTTGTTTATTTGCCGGACCTTTTGGCTTATTATCTCATATTTTAACCTATTGGATTAGTCAGAAATTCTTCGGTAATTTTACAGAGGGTACAACTAAAACACCCACTGTAGAACAAGTTTCAACAATTAATAATTAATAATTAATAATTAATAATTAATAATTACCTCTCCTTGAAAACGGATAGGATTGACTAATAATGAAAATTTTTTCTCTCTTGGTCGATTGGATATGGCGAGGAGACCTCGCCATCCCTCGACCGCTTGTTTCTCCTTGAAAGGAGAGGCTTTAAACCTTAATTATTCAGTAAAATTCAGGGGGTGTATTTAATAGACATCTCTAATAATCAAAAATCAAATAAATTGTCGTACAGAAATTATCAATTATTTCTCCCTACTCCCTACTCTCTCTTTTCTCGAGAAGTCTAATAGTTTGTTAATTTTATAGATTCTTAATTAATCTTCAGTAGTTTCTCATACCTGACTAATATTTTGAGAGTTAAATAAATAATGTAAGCATTTCCTGCGGAATGCTTACTAAATAATTATTGGATTTGAGATTTGAAGTGGTAGTTCATTAATGGATAATGGATAATTACCTCTCCCTTTTAGGGAGAGGATTGACCAATAAGGAAAAAATTTATTTTTTTCCCCTTTCAAGGGGAAGCTAATAAAGCTGAATTGTTTAATTATTTAATTATTTAATTATTAATTATTCGGTAATTTATGAGTTCTTGAATACTGGGAATAGTGGGGGGGGAAGGTTTGAAGATGCGGAGTTGATCTTCTGGGATATTCCCCACTAATTAATACTATTAAATATCGTATTTTTTTGATATTAAAGCTATTTATTAATCTACTTTTAGTAGTAAGCAATTTTTCCTTCTGCCTTCTGCCTTCTTCTGTTTAGGGCGATCAAACACGAAGTGGCCGATAGTTGACTATCCATCAGCAATTTTCCCTTCTTCCTTCTTCCTTCTTCCTTCTTCCTTCTTCCTTCTTCCTTCTTCCTTCTTTTAATTTCCCATTTTTATAGAGGTAAAATTATGGCAGTTGAATATGATATTGTGATTATTGGCGGTGGTTCGGGGGGTTTAGTTGTAGCTTCTGCTGCTGCTCAACTTAAAGCTAAGGTAGCATTAGTAGAACGTGACCGTCTTGGTGGTGATTGTTTGTGGTTTGGTTGTGTTCCTAGTAAGTCTTTAATTCATGCTTCTCGTGTTGCTTATCAAGTAAAAAATGCTTCTAGGTTTGGCATTTATACTCAACCCCCAGAAATTGAATTTGCTAAGGCAACTGGTCATGCTCAACAAGTAATAGCTAATATTCAACCACATGATTCTCCAGAAAGATTTAGGGGTTTGGGTGTTGAAGTTATTTTTGGAGAAGGTAAGTTTATAGACCGTAAAACTTTTGAAGTTGATGGTAAAAAATTAACTGCTAGAGCATTTGTTGTTGCTACAGGTTCTCGACCTGCTATTCCATCTGTGGAGGGGTTAAATTCTGCTGGTTTCCTGACAAATGAAAAGGTATTTTCTCTCCAAGAAAGACCAAATTCTTTGGCAATAATTGGTGCTGGACCGATAGGTTGCGAGTTGGGTCAAGCTTTTTCTCGTCTTGGTAGTGATGTGACTATTATTTCTAGTAGAAGTCATATTTTGCCGAAGGAAGAACCGGAAGCTGCTCTAGTTGTACAGGAACAATTTGAGTCCGAAGGTATTAAGATTTTGTCAGAAACTAGGGCGGAAAAAGTAGAAGTTGTGGATGGGAAAAAAGTAATTACGGCAGGTGGAAAAAATATTATATTTGATGAGATTTTGGTTGCTGGTGGTAGGTTGCCTAATGTAGAATCTTTGAATTTAGATGCTGCTGGTGTAGAAGTAGGAAAGCAGGGAATTATTGTTAATGAAAAGCTGCAAACTACGAATTCTAAAATTTATGCTTGTGGTGATGTAATTGGTGGTTATCAGTTTACTCATGTAGCAGGTCATGAAGCAGTTGTTGCTTTAACAAATGCGTTATTTTTTCCCATTAGTAAGGCTAATTATCGGGTTATTCCTTGGGCAACTTTTACTGACCCAGAATTGGCAAGGGTAGGGTTAACAGAACAGCAAGCGAGGGAACGTTTTGGAGATGATGTTTGTGTATTGAAGCAGCCTTTTTCTGGTGTAGACCGCGCTCAAGCTGAGGCAGCTACAACTGGATTTGGTAAGATTATTACTAGAGGAAATGGAGAAATTTTAGGGGCGCATTTAGTTGGTATTTCTGCTGGTGAATTAATCCATGAAATTGTTTTGGCAATGTCGAATAAGTTGCCTGTTTCTGCTTTGACTGGGATTCATATTTATCCGACTTTATCTGAGGTAAATAGTAAAGCTGGTTTATTGTTGAAAAAACAGAAATATGCCAAGAATTTATGGCAGCAGAATATGTTAGAAAAGTTCTTTAATTGGAGGCGATCCTTTTAAAGGAAGGAAGAGGGAAGAAGGAAGAAAGTAAATTTAAAAGCAATTGTAGGGTGCGTTGCAACGCACCTTATAAGTTAAGTAGATTCATAGGGTGAGCAAATAATAATTTTTTGGTAGTCCTGCTCGCGTAATTGTAGATAGGAATAAAAAATTCTTGGTACGGGAGCAAGATGCTCCCACTACGGTGTCTTGTAACAAAAATAATTACAATGCACAAACAATGAAAATGTATCACCACCAATTTTTTGATCTTAATTAGGACTTACGCATTACAAGACCAATATGGGAATTGCTATACTTACTTTTCAGCAGTTGTAGGGTGTGTTGCAACTCACCTTATAACTTATACTAATTCCCATGCATTAATGCTTAACTTAGGTAACACTTCAGTTATTAAGTAATTAAAAAGAGTCAAAGAATTTTTTTGCTAATTATAGCGCTGTGCGCAGGCAACAGGCAATAGGCAACAGCTCATCTGGGGGAATAAATTGCTGATAATATAAGATTTTTAGCTATTGGACACCTCCTGTAATTTGTAAATATGCCAGCGCACATTGCTATACAAAGAGAAACATAAATATACCATATTCTCGAATTAAACTTTCTGAACTATCATCAATTTCTGCCGTTTCTAATCCTAATTTACGTTGCAAAGACTTCAAAATTCCATAAAGTCTCTGGGAAAGATTCATTAAAACAAACGGGATATACTTCATATTTGAGCATTGAGGCAAACAACTTTTTAATCATTATTGCTCGAATAGACAATTACACAAAGATGATTATTAATCTGTTTAGTATTAGATTGAAATGTAACTTATATTTAGTATCTAAATACTATCTCACTACTCATAATTTAGAGCTTGTAAAGTGGGATTGCTTTAATGTTAAAAATTCCTTTTCCTCTCTTTATAGTTCTAACAATCTCTACATTCTTTTATGCCTAATTCATCAAAGTAACTAGGATTTTTTTGTAAAATAATTTCATTGGAAACTTTTTGATTGAAATGAAAATCAAACATTAATGCTTTCCAATGTTCACATTTATCGCTGTAATGATAGCTTAGTTTTTTCTTGATATCTCCAATATATTTTCCTTTTTGTATCTTTGAGAATTTAGCATAATTATTTTGACGTAACATTTGTATTTGTTGCTCTCGCATTTCTAGCATTGACTGTAATTTTTTATCGTTCTCGACACCTAGATTATAAAATTGATTCTTGTCATCTTTAATACTTATTTTATCTCCTAAAATTTCCCGATCGCTATTTTGGAAAGAAGCTATAATCAACTTTTGTATTTTGTAAATCATTCTTAATTTAGAACGACTTATATTTTTTACATTATTTTTTATTTCCTCATCTATTATGCCTAAAATTATTTTTTTCTCTGTTTTGTAAGCAGCAGAAGTTAGGAAGTTATTAACTATCGTATTCAGACTCTTCTCTAATCTGATATAGTCTTTTTTCTCCTCAGTTTGACTTATAAATTGGAAAAATTGTTGAAAATTATCCCAATAATCGCATATTTTTGGTCTTAAAGGTTTTAATTCATTTAATACAGAACTTCTTTGTTGTTCTAAAGCTTCTAAAGTTTCACTGACTCTTTTAATACTATTTATGTTGTTTTTACCAAGTCTATCTATTAGTTCTATATATAACCAGTATAAAGAAGCTCGCCTGCTTAGTTCTCCTTTTCCTCTTTTTCCTTTTACAGCAATTTTTTCTGATTCCTGAAGTTGGTATTGTAAGCTATTAACCTTTGCTGATAATTCTCTCTTAGAATAACAAAATATTAACTGCCTAACTTCTTTACATGGAAAGGAATAACTTCGGTGGGTTGACACCATCATAAGCAAAGTCAAAACGACCATAAAGACTGGGGTCATCCCGTTCCCAAGACTGGCGACATAATTCCGCAAACTGTTCCGGAACAGATAATTGAGAAAAACGGTCTTCTTGGATAATTCGTTCTGCTGCTTCAATATACAATTCTTGTAGAGTTTGAGTTGCTACTTCCAGTTCATTTATTTCTGAAGTGGTGAAACGATAACAAGCAGTCTCATCCCAATATGGTTCTCCGTACATATTATAAAAATGAAAGCCAACCGCTTCACATTTCTGCTGCCAGTTGGCACGAGGTTCAATATTTATCCGTTTCATTTTCTGCCTTATTTTTAAATTTTAATTTTTGATTTTATAGCACGACACAAATACGCAGACATTTTTAACTAAGTCAGAAGTCAGTCAGGGATGACTTTAAATTTTTGACTTTAAACCTTAAACTTTAAATTTTTGACTTTTGACTTTTGACTTTTGACTTGAAACTTCTGCTATATCAACCTTTACCACCGCCTCTACCGACAAAACTACTACCACCTCTACCACCTCTACTACCAAAACCACTTCTGGTCACCGTACCAACAGAACTTCCAGACCTTCCCGAAGGACTTTTAAGAATACCTGCATTACTGGGAACAGGTTGATAACGACTATTACTATTCTGGTAATAGTAGATACTACCACCAGACCTGTAGTAATGAGGACCATAATAGTGTCCAGATGAATAACTTCCGTCTGTGACTGGTTCACATCTGTCTGCTCCTCCCCATTCTCTACGACAGTCTTCAAGATTTCTATAAACTTCGCGGTTGTCTCTACGAGATGTGCAAGCTTTTAAGGAAATTGAAGAGATTAGTACTAAGGAAATAATAATAGTTCTCTTAATTTTTCTTGTCTCACTCATGGACTTAAGATGATTACTACTTTTTCCACGATAGCTGCTCAATCTGGAAAAGCCCTCAATTTGTAACATTTGGTTTACATGAGCGATCGCCTTAATGAAGTCAGAAGTCAAAATTCAGGAGCCAGAAGTTAGAAAGTAAGAATTTATAATATTGATTTTTTCTGAGAGTAAAACTATTTATCGCTACAATCAAATAGTAGGTTGTGACTAAAAAATAAGGTCTCAAGCCTATTTTTTTAAAGGAATGAAAAGAATAAACTTCAGTATATCAAGTTGGATGGTTTCCTAGGTCATGCTGCGCAAACAGTGTTTGGTACTGATAACTGATAACTGATAGCTGATAACTGAATCGGAGGAAGTCCAAAATTTATACCCGACCTTTAGCCAGATTAATTGAACAATTACAAATGTTGCCTGGAGTTGGCCCTAAAACGGCACAACGTCTGGCACTACATATTATTAAGCGCCCGGAAGCAGAAATTCAAGCTTTAGCTCAAGCATTGGTTGATGCGAGGAAAAAAGTAGGTCTATGTGAGAAATGTTTCCATTTATCTGCTGAACCTATTTGTGAAATTTGTCGTAACCCTCAGCGAGACAAGGAAATTATTTGTGTAGTCTCTGACTCCCGCGACCTTATTGCTTTGGAGAAAACACGGGAATATAAGGGTGAATATCATGTCCTGGGGGGGGTCATTTCGCCGATGGATGGTATTGGTCCGGAACAGTTGAGTATTCAAGCTTTGGTGCGGCGAGTTAGTCAGGGAAATATTCAGGAAGTGATTATTGCTATTAGTCCGAGTGTGGAAGGAGAGACTACTACTTTATATGTCGGTCAGTTGTTGAGACCTTTTACAAAAGTGACCCGCATTGCTTTTGGTTTGCCTATGGGAGGAGATTTAGAATATGCTGACCAGGTAACTTTGGCGCGTGCGTTGGAGGGGCGTCGGGAATTAGAGTAGCGGGGAAGTTGATAGAAAAAGTTTCAGTAATTAGAGTAGCGGGGAAGTTGATAGAAAAAGTTTCAGTGAATTATGCAGAAATTTTGGCGTTGCTGAGTGGTAATGATTTTGAGATTAACTTTGGGCGCAAAACATCAGTTTTTCAATTTTACCTTCAGCTAATAGACATCTCCAAGAATCAAAAATCAATATCTATATCCCAAAGAAA
>NZ_JAAHGK010001700.1:0-1254 GCF_010672505.1 Okeania sp. SIO2B9
ACCCAACACAAAGCCAAATTCTCTGTTAGTAACTTGAATTGAGGTGCATCATCACTTACGAGAGTTTGTATGACTGGCCAGTCAGTTTGGTGATGGGTACATGAGGGACGACATTATAAAAAGTTAACTCCCCTAGTTGATGATCATCAAAAACTCCTAGAGCAATTCTTGGATGATTTTTGGGATTACTATGGAGATTTACTGGCTTATAGAGATGCTCCTACACTTTCAACTGCTAACAGATTACGCTCTGAATTTTCTCGACTTTTCACTACTGAGAGTGGTGATCAGCAGTTGGATGAACGAAAACAATTAACTGCGGCCAAAATTTGGGAATTGTTGCTGGTGTTAGACCATCCGGAATTACCATTGCATAATAACCCGGCAGAGTTAGCTGCTAGGACGATGGTTCAACGACGCAATATCAGTTATGGAACTCAGACGGCTGAGGGGACTGCATCTTGGGATACTTTTATGTCCCTGGTTGCTACTACTCGTAAACTGGGATTGAGCTTTTTTGAATATGTACGCGATCGCATTACCCAGACTAGGAATATTCCCCCTCTGGCAACTATTATTTACGATCGCTCTTCTGTGATTTCTTTTGGTTGGTCTTGGCAGCTATAAATCATTGCCTACCCCATTATATTGAATGGATACTACAATTCCTTCATAAATTCAAGAACTCAGCTAAAGATTACTACTATTTAATTCAGGACTTACGCATGAGGTACGAAGAACTAGGATTTGAGATGGCTTTCCGTTCCGGACTGCTGCGCAAACCCTGTGGATTGCTTCGGACGAAAATTAGGTTGCAGGTGCGTAAGTCCTATAATTAAAATTATTAACCATGAGGAAGTTAATTATGCAAGAACTTCAAAAAAAGCAACTTTTTACAAAACTTAATCCTAAAGAATCTACCTACATAAATGGTGGTTACAATGAAAATTATCAAAATCGCCGTAATTTTTTAGGTTTTCAACTTTGTCCTCGCAGTTATTATGGTGATAACCGCTATTATTCTGACTACCAACCTTATAATTCTAATTACTGGGGAAACAAAGCCGAAGGGGCATTCTGGAAAAAGGGAACTTACTCATGGGATGCATATATAGAAGGAGAAAAGGTAGCCAGCAAATATTTCTACATTGAAGACGGCGGAAAGGACGGACTCAAGCTTGGCAACCCATATGTTCAGCTTCATTCATTCAGACTATATGAAGGGCCATACGATGACGTCATGGAGGATGACCG
>NZ_JAAHGK010001701.1:0-1253 GCF_010672505.1 Okeania sp. SIO2B9
TTTTTGGTGTAGTAGTTTCTTTCTTGCGCCACATACCTTTCGGACCCCGCCGAGCCGGAATTATTACGGGCATTCCACTCGAAGATACTGGTATTTCCCAGAATCTACCTTTTTTCTGTGCTCCTTTAACTCTTCCTTGAGCAAGTAAAACTAATAAACGTTGACGAGATATACCTAATAAAAAAGATGCTTCTCTAGTACCCATGATTTTTTTCCTTAACTGTTGGACAATAGTTAAATGTCCAAAAATAGAACAACATTAAATTAAGTTATCTAAATATTTTTTTTGCTAATTTTAGCTATGTTAGTGTTAATTATTATTATGTTTACTTCTCCCCCACTTCCCTACTTCCCCTCCTGGGAGCAGTAGGGGTGGGTCTCCTGCTCAAGAAAGCGTAGAAAAGTTTTTGAGAAATGGTCTAATTTATTAGACATCTGGTAAAAATCAAGAATAAAATCAATTATTATCCATAAATTATCAATTGCTCCTCCCTGTTCCCTCTTTATCTTGAATGTAAACATTACAATCAATATACATGAATTTACCTTCTTTTCTCTGGCTATGGAAAATAGCAGCTTGGTCTATGGGTCTTTCCCTATTTGCCTATTCATTATTAGCAGTAACAGGCGGTTGGATGTTTTTTGCCCGCCATAACAAACAAAAACGCCCCCAATGGTTACGAGGTTTTCATTATATTATTGGTGGTACAATGGTATTTCTAGTAATTTTGTTACTGGCAATTGGTTTGGTGGGAACTATTGGTTATTATGGTAACTTGGGTCATTCTGCTCATTTACCTGCTGGTTTAACTGTTGTAGCTTTGGTTTTAGTTTCCGCGTGGAGTGCGACTCAGATTGATCCTAAACAACCTTGGGCGCGATCGCTCCATATCACGACTAATATTATTTTGTTGTTTAGTTTCGCAACAGTATCTTTGACTGGTTGGAGTGTCGTGCAGAAATATTTGCCTTGAAGCAAAGAATTAAGGTAGGCATTATAACATACGAAACTCGATCTTAAAAAAATTGGTAAATCCACTGATGCAGAGCTAACCAGAAAAAGTTTATGTTGAAATCAAACACACATTTTTCTTGACCCAAACATTAGTGGGTTTCTAGCAATGAGCAAAAATTTACCTGAAAGTCTTCCATATATATCCATAGGCGCAACAACTGGCGCAACCTTTTCTACCACAGTCGGCAATATTGGATTAATAGGTAGTTTTGGAGGTATCAGCATCGGCGCAACTCCA
>NZ_JAAHGK010001702.1:0-1253 GCF_010672505.1 Okeania sp. SIO2B9
ATTTTTAGCAGCATTATTTGTACACCAACTCATAGCACCAATCATCTGAGAAATTTTTTCCCCATTCCATGTTTCTGCTTTTACAGATATAGGTATTAAGCCGATTATGACAGTTAAACTAAACCATATATATTTTTTCATTGTACTACCCCGACTATATTTTTTTTATATATTCCTATTATATCAGATCACCTTCAAATTATCATAATCCGGGAATTAAGATAGCCAAATTAACTAAAAAAAATATCAGCCATGCTTGACCAGATAAATTCACAAAAAACAATTTATGATGAGGAATAAAATAACATTAATACCACTAACTTCAGCAAAGAAAATAAGGCAGAAAGGTTAATAAAGACAGATAAGGTCATTTCAGTTATCAGTTATCAGAAAAAATCTACACCCTGCTGAAAAATTTTCATCATTTAAGGCTGATATAATTTCCGTTTAATAGCGTGATCAAAAACTTTCTTATCCTTCTTCTCCTAATTCCTGATTTTTTCCTCCTGACTCCTGAGTTATCACTCCTCCGTAGTTAGAGAAAATAAGGCAGAAAAATTAATAAACGCAGATAAGGTAAATAATCTGAAAAATACTTATTTAATATCAAATCTGGTTAAACAGTTATAGAATGGTTAAGTATTTAGGAGTCAGGAGTTCAGGAGTAGAGAGAATCACTTTGATGAGCATAGTTATGACGATTGGAAATTTTTTTTATGTCCAATAAAACGGATTTGATATAACTAGATACTATTTCAAATAACTTAGCCAGAAAAAGTCTACCCCTGCTGAAAAATTTTCATCATTTAAGGCTGATATAATTTCCGTTTAATAGCGTGAAAAAAAACTTTCTTCTCCTCTTCCTGATTTTTTCTGATAACTGATAACTGATAACTGAAATGACTCCTCCATCATTTTCAAGCAACCTTTGTAGAGACATTCCATGGAACATCTCTACATTATTGTTCGGAGGTGTATAATGAACTTAGTCAAGCTATTGTTGTAGATTTGAGAATATTTTTGGTTACTACCTACTCTCCTTCTACCATTTCACGATACTCCTCAGCAGAATAAATATCATCTCCTTCTAGTTCATCAGGGTCTTTAACGCGCACCTTCATCAGCCAACCCTCTATGTATGGGTCTTCTTCTGATAACCGCTCTGGACTTTCTAATATTTCTTCATTGCGGTCTATTACTGTACCAGTAATAGGAGCATTCAAGTCTTCAACTGCTTTGACAGACTCAACACA
>NZ_JAAHGK010001703.1:0-1252 GCF_010672505.1 Okeania sp. SIO2B9
GTTTTGCCACTTTTAGGGATTTATTTAGCGACAAGTTTATTATTTTAAAACTCTGAAGGGTTTTTCTGCAAACTCTAAATAATCTTTTTTTTGCCTATAGGATAAAGTGTATTCGGTATTTCTATCTACTGTCTATGATATTAAGTCCGGATAATTAGTTATAAAAAAACCTATCCTCTTACACAGGGCAAATCTCCCTATTATCGCTGCTTCCCGCTCCCTACTCCCTGATTTATAAGTATTCAACCGGACGTGATATTACTCTCAAGCTCCCAAAAATTTTCAGGCAATTTTCAATAATATCTTTTTTTGACAATCGTTTAGTTATTGTGTATGATTATCAATAGGCGTACATTTTTGATAAAGTACCGTGGCCCTTTACACACCATCTTCATTTAAAGCAGAACTAAATGACAAAGGTTGGCGAATGACTCCCCAACGGGAGACCATTTTGCACGTTTTTCAAAATCTTCCTAAAGGCAATCATCTGAGTGCCGAAGATCTTTATAATATGCTACAAAATCGGGGTGAAAGAATTAGTCTATCTACCATTTACAGAACTTTAAAGTTAATGGCAAGGATGGGAATTCTAAGAGAACTAGAACTAGCGGAGGGACATAAACATTATGAGATAAATCAACCTTATCCCCATCATCACCATCATCTTGTCTGCGTACAATGCAATAAAACTGTTGAATTTAAGAATGATTCTATTTTAAAAATTGGTCTTAAGCAGACAGAAAAATCTGGGTTACATCTCTTAGATTGTCAATTAACTATTCATACAATTTGTTATGAAGCCCTAAGAATGGGCTGGCCTTCTCTAGTATCTTGTGAATGGTCTTGTCCACGAGCACTTGCAGATGCGGAAAATTCTGAATAAAAAAACTCTGAATAAAATAAACAACCCCACTTAATCTCTGAGTGGGGTAAATAAAAAAAGATTTATAAATCTAATAATTAGTTTCCAATATCTTTAGCACTTAAACCATAATGCAGATGAGCTTTCGCCACTGCTACTCTTGTTTCTGAGTTGTAAACTCCATTTAATGGACCAAAATAAAATCCTTGTAGCCGAAGTCTCTTTTGCAGTTCTAAGACATTTGCTTGACTACCTATATAAGTAGCTCCCCCTTTGGAAGCACTTGGATTAACAATCATAGGATGCCTTAGAGCTTGCAATGTATTTCTTGTAGCTACTCCACTGGCGTTTGTTCCCGCATCTTGCTGAAAACGTCTGACAGCAAACTCA
>NZ_JAAHGK010001704.1:0-1252 GCF_010672505.1 Okeania sp. SIO2B9
GTTGGGTACAACCAGATCAGCCGCATCAGTTAATAGCTGGGTTACTACTTTATCGCTCTCTCCTTTAGTAATATCTGTCGATATCCCTGCCTGCCGCAAATACTGAGACACTACATAAGTTGCCAGTGTATTGAGGTAGATAGTCTGGAATTTAGGTGAATCATCGTCATTGTCAAAGAGAGAATAACAATATAGTTTTGCCTGTTGATGAGCTAGATATCCTAATGGGAACCTCTAAGAAAAGATTTTCTTCAGAAAGGGCGGGTCCAACGTCCTTGATTTAGCCTTGATATCCTTCTATGGTGTGTCTAGACCCTCTCAATTCCCGCTTCAGAGAGGCTACTGATGACTCATTTGGAGGCGCTAGACACACCTCACCTATGGCTCAGGCAACACTGGCTTGCTTTTGCAAAAACACGTAGCGACTGAGGTTATAGCTGAGGGCTTTGAGTCCTTGATGCGCTTGAACCCGCTTTAGTCCGATGCAGCGCACGAGCTTGCCCCCCATTGAGGTAACCCAATGGCCGAAAACATGCTCCACCCGAGCGCGGGTCTTGGACTTCTCTCGATTGGAGGCTTTTTGCTCCTCATTCAAGGGATGATTGCGGTAGCCCCGTTCATGGATATGGCTGATATAGCCTAACAGGGCTAGGGTAGCTTCCATATTCACGCTGTAATAGGCACTATCGGCCCAGATCTCATCCGATGGATTCTGCTCATCTAACACCTGAGCGAACATCTTGGAATCATGCACCGATGCATCGGTGACCGTATGGACCCGGATGAAGCGATACGTTGCATCAATATTGATATGGTCTTTGTAGCCAAAGTAGCTGGTCTTGTTCTTTTTGGTCCAGCGAGCATCCGTATCCTTCTGGGCCTGCTTGTGCGGATTGTCGGCCCACTCTGGCGGCTCTTCTCCAGCCTTGATTTGCTTATTCTCCTCCTTGCTATTGCGTTGAATCGGAACCGGAATGATCGTTGCATCTATGATTTGGCCTCCTTGAGCGGCATAGCCTGCCTCATCCAAAAATGTGGAAAAACGCTCGAACAGCTCATCAATCAATCCGGCTTTGGTCAATCGTTGGTGAAACAGCCACAGCGTTTTAGCATCGGGGACTTCCTCCTCGGGACCAAGTCCCACGAAGCGACGGAATGAGGCTCGATCATGGGTTTGGTATTCAGTTTGCTCATCGCTGAGGTTGTACAATTTTTGCAAGATCAGCATCTTGAACAACCGCAAGCGATCGAT
>NZ_JAAHGK010001705.1:0-1250 GCF_010672505.1 Okeania sp. SIO2B9
CAGGGCAAACGCATCTCGTCAATAAACTAGGGGTAATTATCAATAAACCGGGTTTTATTGCGCTTGTTGACAATAGACTTTCAACATATAGTGTCTATAAAATCAAATAAACACTACATATAGGGAACGGCAAAATAAGATGCGTTTGCCCTGGGCTGCCGGAGTACAGCATGATTCGTGGATCGAGCTTTGGTAGCAAATGTACTTCAAAACACTAAAAGATGTCAAATGGGTTCTATGGGTTCTCAAATGTAACGGCATTTTCTGTTGATGCCCACATTCAGAACATATTTAAGAACTTGGATAAAACCATGACTAATTCATTGTCCCTATAGATCATTAGTAGGATTTAGTGGCTTTGGTATATTTCTATGTCCTTCTCCTTCTAATTGTTGACGACCATTGCGAATGACTTTGAGCATATCAGTTAACTGCTGTTCAATACTATCCAGAACATGATCGGCATAGTCATCTGCACCATTTTGAATTTCATCACACTCTGCGATTGCTTTAGCTTTCATTTCCTCCAACTCTTGTTGAGCTTGATAGCGAATTTGTTCAATTTCAGCAATAGTAGCTTGTTGAATCGCTTCACAATCAACCTGAACCTGATTTCTGAGCTGATCTGCTTCTACCTTAGCCTGTTGCACAAGACCCATTTCATTTAAAATTTGGGAAGCTTGTTGTTCAGCATTTTCAATAATTTCTTCCGCATAAAGTTCAGCTTCTTGAAGAATGTCATCTTTATGGCGAACAATCATTTCTGCTTCCTGAAAAGCAACTGGTAAATTCAGACGTACTATATCTAACTGATCTAGTAACTGTTCTTCATCGATCAGAGTACGGCCTACAAAAGGAATTCTGGGACTATCGAGAATAATCTCCTCCAGCCGATTTAGCTCTCGCTGGATATCAACTCCAGGGGAGCTACTAGCGGGTTCACCCTCGATATTTTGTCCACTTACTTCTGGTTCAATATTGGCTTTAGCTGAGTTTTGTCCTAACATTATCAACTGTTCTTTATTTATTAAAGTTCGTCCCATAAAGGGAATTCTAGGACGATCAAGAATAATCTCTTCCAATAGATTTAGTTCCTGCTGGATATCGAATCCAAGGGAGGCAATGGTAGGTTTATTCTCGATATTTTGTTCATTTACTTTTAGTTCAATCAGGATTTAATCTTTATGGGAGACAATCCAGTGTCCTTCTAAATTCAGATGCACTATATTTAGCTGATCGAGTAGTTGTTC
>NZ_JAAHGK010001706.1:0-1249 GCF_010672505.1 Okeania sp. SIO2B9
TCTTTACTGGAGCCATCATAAACATGAATTTGTCCCACAATTCTTTCTGACATGGCCTGTGCGGTGCGTATACCAATGCCGTTTCTTCTCATAGGTCTCATAAGTAAGTAGTTATCTATAAAGTTTGTAATTATTTTTTGATAGTAATTGTGTATTGGAAAAAATTACAAGTTAACTGTCACGACCGGGGAATAAGTAAGGAGGAATAGACAATATTAGAATTTTTCTAAAGTAACTTACCTTCTCGCTACTAATTACTTTAATCATTGTGTAATTCAACTAATTGAAGTTTATATTAGAGCAATTAACATTTTTTAATACCACGAGCAGAATTTATATCTACTTAACTTAGATAATATCTAAATAATATCAAAATTCAGACCGACTGAATCATATTTTATTTACCGAAAAATTCAGGTATAAAGCCTCTCCATTCATGGAGAAAAAAGCGGTCGTTTTGCTACGCAAGATGTTTGCTGAGCATGACCTAGGAAAAAGCGGAGCTTCCCGTAGGGTGGGATGGCGAGGAAACCTGCGCCATACCCATGAGACCAAGATAAGAAAAAAAATCCTTTGATCCAATCCTCTCCTCTTATTTATAAGTTTATAAGAAGAGGTAATTCTAAATTCGCGCATTCTAAATTCTAAATTATTGAATTTGTCCCCAAAAATTAGCTATGAATTTAACTATTTTGCCTTTGAGGGCTATTGTCTCTAGCTCTTTAATATTATTATTAGTAATTGCCATTGAATCATTTTTTCTTCAATACCGACTTAAATTAATTCCAAAAGTTAGTGTTCAGTATGCAACTGTAATGAATTTAATTTCTACCTGTATAGGGTGGATATTCTTTTTTTATGCAGTAAGTATTGTGCCAAATATATGGGAAAAAGAAGTCGTAGCTTATATTTTATTTGGTAAGATTGGCACAATTTATCCTATATTCATACTTTTCATATTTCTTAGTTTTTTGCTTTCTCTAATTGTGAAGTTTATTAGTTTGAATTGGTGTGAAAATTTATGGGATGAAAAATATAAAAATAGTGGTGCTAGTATCAATTTATCACAAGCATTAGGACAATTAAGAACGCCAAGGTTTTTGGTGATTACATTGGCTCATATTTGTAGTCATTTAGCAATAGTATTTATTTTATTTCTGCAGAGGTTTGAATTAACATGAAAGAAATTTGGAAAAGTTTTACTGATTTATTCAAAGGTATTACTGACATTTTAAAGAATTTACTAAAT
>NZ_JAAHGK010001707.1:0-1249 GCF_010672505.1 Okeania sp. SIO2B9
TCCATTGTCTTGCTGGAACTGTCTTACAGCTCTTTCTGTAATAGGACCATAATAACCAGTTAGATTAGCAGAAAAATAGCCTAATTCTCTAAGTTTTCTTTGAACTGCAGCCACCGTTGCGGCATTATCTCCACGTCTTAGATAGACTGCACTATTAGGGGAAAGAATTGCATTGCTTTCTGGTCTAAAGTTAGAAGTGCCAGAAAAAAAAGAGCTTGTTGCTATTTGTCCTTGGTATGTTTGACTAACATTAAAATAACTATTTGTTTCAGGACTAGGAATTTCTGGCCTTCTAGCCCAACAAGAATCAATAATAATTAAATTAATTATCATTTTTGATAAAAAGTTTATGTAAGCGAAGCTAGAAAGTTTTTCCCATTTGAGTCCTTCAATAAGTTTGAAGTCTTTGTTTTCTTGATTAGCCAGAAAAACTTCTATATATGCAAGAGATTCCATAAATTTTCCTGGGGTACTTTAACATTTTAATACTAACAAACTCAATCAATTTAGTTTGTTATCTTAAAGAAGTTATACCAATTTTATGTGAGGCTGCACAAAATCATGAAATTTATTACTTGTCTGCCTCGATCTACAGTTAACTCTGATTAAAATATTATTTTATAACAACTTCATATTAATTTGGTATTATAGCAATTCTCAACAGAGTATAATTCAGAAAATTATTATGAATAGAAATTGAGACTTTATATATTTATATATAACTATAATAAAATTTCTAGCCGATCAAGAGAGGGGAATATTTGAATCTATCACTTCAAATATTCACATAAATTTCCCTATTAAATATAGAGGCTTTTTTCTCTCCTTGTAAAGACTTCTATATTTTAGTTTATGTTTATTCTTTATTAAACTGCTATTAGTGTATTAAATTATTAGGTAGAATAACGTACTGAAAGAACATATATAGGTTAATTTAATTTAAAATTTCCTATCTAATGTTCTATCATTTTGCCGTACTATAAAATGCTTAAACTAAACCTGCCCGGTCAAAAATCAGAGCTACTAAAGCAGCAAAAATAGTTATTCCTAAAGCAGTTAAAGGATTTTGACCCTGACTAACAGCAAAAGAAGTCACTACACCAGCTCCTAAAGCAGCAGTAACGGCAGCAACCAATGGATCGCGGTTTGAACGATTTTTGTACATAATTATTAATTCCAGATAGATTTGTTAAACAATTCATAACTAACAACGTTGTTTCAACCTATCACTGAATTAATAATTAAGATG
>NZ_JAAHGK010001708.1:0-1243 GCF_010672505.1 Okeania sp. SIO2B9
TTAACAAATCAAACAAGTTGAATTGTTATCTAGTTAAGAATCTGTGATACAAGAATCTCCCGTTATAATCGCACTTATTTACGGTGAGAGTGTCAAGCTGTGTCCTAACCAATTAGGTCAAGTCAATGAGAAGCCCATTTCTGATTGTGAGATTAGTGTGGGAACTGTTAGCTAACATTCATATAATCAAACCCTTAGATGGCACAAACTTTATTATTTAATGCTCTCCGTGCAGCCATTGATGAAGAAATGACCCGTGACCAGACTGTATATGTTCTTGGTGAAGATGTGGGTCAATATGGAGGCTCGTACAAAGTTACCAAAGACCTTTATGCAAAATATGGGGAACTGCGTGTCCTTGATACTCCCATTGCAGAAAATAGCTTCACAGGAATGGCCATAGGTTCAGCTTTGACTGGGTTAAGACCCATTATTGAAGGCATGAATATGGGCTTTTTACTATTAGCCTTCAACCAAATTTCTAATAATGCTGGAATGTTGCGCTATACCTCTGGTGGTAACTTCAAAATACCATTAGTTATTCGTGGCCCTGGTGGTGTAGGTCGCCAGTTAGGTGCAGAGCATTCCCAAAGATTAGAAGCATACTTTCAAGCTGTTCCTGGTCTGAAAATAGTAGCTTGCTCAACCCCCTACAATGCTAAAGGTTTACTCAAAGCAGCTATCCGTGATGATAATCCGGTCTTATTTTTTGAGCACGTCCTCCTTTACAATCTGAAGGAAGACTTGCCAGAAGAGGAATATTTGTTACCTATAGACAAAGCGGAAGTGGTACGGACAGGAAAAGATGTAACTATTTTGACCTACTCTCGGATGCGTCACCACGTCACCCAAGCAGTAAAAAGTTTGGAAAAACAGGGTTATGACCCAGAGGTAATAGACTTAATATCCCTCAAACCTCTAGATTTTGAAACTATTGGTGCTTCTATTCGGAAAACTCACCGGGTAATTATTGTCGAAGAGTGTATGAAAACAGGTGGTATTGGTGCTGAGTTAATTGCCTCAATTAATGAGAGGTTATTTGATGAACTAGATGCACCAGTTCTACGTTTATCTTCACAAGATATTCCGACACCTTATAATGGTACGCTAGAAAGATTGACAATTGTACAACCAGAGCAGATTGTTGAAGCAGTACAAAAAATGGTGGCAATGCAAGTTTAAGTTGAAGTAATAAGCAAGAAAACTGATGAACTTTTTTGACTTAAATTAACTATAAGGTGAA
>NZ_JAAHGK010001709.1:0-1236 GCF_010672505.1 Okeania sp. SIO2B9
CGTAGTCTTGCTAAACAATTTGGTGTCGCTAAAAGTTTTGTGCAAAAACTGCTCAAGCAGCGTCGAGAGACGGGCTCCATTGCCCCCAAGGTCCGTGAGGAGCAAACCCCACCCAAACTCAATGACGACCATCGAATCATTCTGGCCAGGGCTGATTCATTATGGTTGTCGTAAAGTTCAGGAAAGCAATTATCTACGCATTCCGCGATCGCATGACTTAAAAGAGTCAAATTCCTGTCTTTTAATTTTTTATTTTGAGATTCATTTATCTGAAAATCTGCATGATAATTAGCTCCTATTCTTTTAATTTTAATCTGGCTTCTTAATACTGGATTGGCAATGGAATCTGTTAGTTCTTGCCTTGTCCTAAAAGGTTCTTCTTTCTTGTATTTAATAATAAAATCAATCATTGTATTGAGAACTATGGGAATAACATGATAGCATACAGATACATGACCACAAAAGTAATCATAGTATGCAGCCAGAACTAAAAGTAGGACTAGTAACTGATTTTAGGGATTGGTACGATTTTGCTTTCTACCCACCTGATGACTCGGATACAAACTTCATTCGGTTAGCCAGCGATCGCAATTATTCCATTCCAAAAACAGAGCAGTTTAAAATAATTTCAAAAGGAACTTTTTTAAGTATCATTCCTCACGGTAAGCCTTCAGATATTAAAGAAAATCACCCAGAGCATAAAAAAGTAATTGTTTATTTAGACGAATACGCCCATTCTGGATATGGAAAATGCTTAACATCTATAGAACAAGCAATAAAAACCCATCCAGGAAAATTATGCTCTGCTTTTCTCGATACTTCTACTTCTGAATATAAATCGATTTCTTATCGCATATTACTGATAGGCGATCGCGCATAAACACGCCCTTGAATTCAATAAAATAAAAGATTATTTCGAGTTAGATAAAAACTTATCAGAAGAATATACATGGGCTGCCAATGCTTGGCGAATCACAAACGCGGGTAAGCTAATATCAAATGATTTTCAAAGCTCTATACCAGATTCTTACAAAATTAATCTGAAAGCAGCCATCGATTTATTCTTTGCCCCTAAAGGATATACTCTTAATGGTACTTCGACTATTCATAAAGAATCTAAAGAAAAAATTGCAGAATTAACAGTAGTTCGCAATCATTTGTTTTTAGCTGAAAATAATCTTTTCGTGTCTTCCGATTTGTATTATTTACTAGGCGAACTTATTGAGAATTATTTCA
>NZ_JAAHGK010000171.1:0-8131 GCF_010672505.1 Okeania sp. SIO2B9
GGATAGTACATCTTCCTTAAAACCTTGGAAAGTTGCACCTGTTAAAAGTTTTATTTGCAACTGTTCTATCCTATGAGAAAAAGGAGTAACTGTATCAACTAATAACCAGTAGCTTTTATATTCGTTAAGAGTAGTTAATGGTTGATTTTCCCATATTTTAAACTTTTTAGATATAGATATATCCTTATTTACATCCTTAAGAAGCTCAATTATTTTCTCTGGTGGGGTAAATGTTAGCTTTAAATCTGCACCACATCTAATTTCATTATTATCAATATCTATCTCATCAATCAGACTTTCTTGATCGTATTCTTCATTAATATTTTCTGTGGTATCCCAGATTCCTTCAAATTCTTCATAAGTTGCTTTTGACTCTACTACACCAAAATTACCACTGCCAGAAACAAAAGTTTCTCCTTGATAAAAATCATCTGGATTATTGTCACTATTTTGAGGAAATAACCACTTAAGAGATTCTAATTTTGATTTACGGGAAAATTTAATTTCCCGTCGCCAAGCAGTATTTATCCATTCCAAAGGATCTAAAGGATTGCAGTAGGTATAAATCGCTTCTAAAACACTTGTTTTACCTGAATTATTAACACCAACTAATAAATTTATTTGACCTAAATCTTCCAATGTCAAATCTCGCAAACCACGGAAACGATGAATAGTTAAATTATCAATATTTCTCATAAATCTAAAAATATTTATCCGATCATTTCAACAATCAGAAACCAAGTAAGTGGGCCAACCTTAACCTAGTTCAATCCCTATCTACCATTACTATGCAGAAGTCCCATATTTTTTTCTCAACAGTAACAAATATAACATTATTATTTACTGAACTAAATAATATATAGATAGATATAATTCAATAGTAACAAATATAACATTATTATTTACTGAACTAAATAATATATAGATAGATATAATTCAATTATAATAAAAACTATAGTGCTAGAGTAAAAATGACTATTATCACAACTAGAGAAGCAGCTTTTTTATTAGGCATCTGTTGTCAACGAGTGAGAGTCTTGCTTTCTCAAAACAGAATTAAAGGTGCTTATAAGCATAACGGATTTTGGCAAATACCTCTTTATGGGAAAATGCCTGTGGTCATACCAGGAAGGAGAGGTCCGAAAGGTGTTTGGTGTCATCACAAACGAAAGAAGCCAACCATAGTTCATGTTAATCAACATAGAATTAGAAAAAATGGAGATAGAATTAGACACGATCCTCTAATGACTCCCGACCAATTAATACCAGTAGTCTGCTTGAAGCAGACAAATCGTAACGATTTTGGTTATCAGATGATTCTTGAAGGTCCGTGTCGTATAGTTTATCGGCCTTATGAACCCTTGGATTGTGGAGCGCATTTGTGGATTGAGACATACGAGCCTGTACAGTTTGTGGATACCCAGTTTAAACCTTTTGCAGCTAGACGAAGTTATAAAAATGTCAAACGTCAATATGGTTAAGTAATTTAGTTGCAGTTGTTAGACTTCCTTTTTCAGCAGAACTTGAAATTGTTGACTTAAGGTTATAGCAGTAGTCAAACAAGGTGATAATTTACACAAAAGCTGAAACGGCAGAATGCTCAGAAGCAAAATTCTGCCTTTCTGTTTTTCATGCTACGCAAACAGCTCTCGCTGCCTTTTGCTATAACTAAGACTTCGGTTTAGAAATCGAACTAACGTGTAATTCTTTCAATTGCTTTTTATCAACCTCAGACGGTGCATTTGTCAACAAACATTTAGCCTGCTGAGTCTTCGGAAATGCAATTACATCTCGAATTGACTCTTCACCAGCTAACAACATCACCAACCGATCTAAACCATAAGCAATACCACCATGAGGAGGAGTGCCATATTCAAAAGCTTCTAACAAAAAACCGAACTTACTATCAGCTTCCTCATCAGATAAACCAATAGCCTCAAACACTTTTTCCTGTACATCTCGTTGATATATCCGCAGACTACCACCGCCGATTTCATAACCATTAAAAACCAAATCGTAAGCCTGCGCTCGTGCTGTTTTCAAGTCATTAATATCGTCTGGGTGAGGTGCAGTAAATGGGTGATGTAAAGCTTCCAAACGTTTTTCATCCTGATTCCATTCAAACATAGGAAAATCTGTTACCCACAATAAACTAATTTTATTGCGGTCAATTAATCCCAACTCTTCACCCACCACTAACCGCAAACGATCTAAAGTTTTATTCACAGTACTTGCATCATCAGCAGCGAATAATAGCAAATGACCTGGTTTTGCACCCGTGCGTTCTAACAATTCCTGTTTTTGTTCGTCGGTGAGGTTATCTTTAATAGCTCCAATAGTATCTATTTTGCCTTTCTCTTTAACACGAATATAAGCCAAACCTTTGGCTCCTGCTTCACTCGCCTCTTTAAACAAATCGCCACCCGGTTTAATTCTTACATTGGAGATAGCATCGTTACCTCCAGGAATAGGCAACACTTTCACTATCCCACCAGCAGCAACTGCTCCAGAAAATACTTTGAAACCAGAATCTTTCACTAAGTCAGAGACATTTACCAATTCTAAGCCAAACCGAATATCTGGTTTATCGCTGCCGTAACGATCCATTGCTTCTGCATAAGTCAAGCGAGGAAATGGTAGAGGCAAATCTATGCCTTTGACTTTCTCAAAAATATATCCCACCAACTTCTCATTTAATTGGATAATTTCCTCCTGAGACATGAAACTCATTTCCATATCTAACTGAGTAAATTCTGGCTGTCTATCCGCTCGCAAATCTTCATCCCGGAAACAACGAGCGATTTGATAATAACGGTCAAAACCGGAAACCATTAACATTTGTTTGAATAATTGGGGAGACTGAGGTAGAGCAAACCATTCCCCTGCATGAACGCGACTAGGAACAAGATAATCCCGCGCTCCCTCTGGAGTAGAGCGAGTGAGAATGGGTGTTTCGACTTCAATAAAATTTTGTTCGTCTTCCAGGAAACGGCGGATAGCTTTGACAACTTCATGGCGTAGTTGCAGGTTTTTAGTCATGCGCTCCCTTCTCAAATCTAAGTAGCGATATTTGAGTCGCAACTCTTCCCGGACAGATTCTGTTTCGGCAGTGGAAACTTGAAATGGTAATTGTTTCCCTAAACTATTCAACAGTTTAATGTCATCGGCATAAATTTCAACTTCGCCAGTAGGAAGTTTAGGGTTGAGAGACTCTTCCGGGCGACGACTGACTCTACCTGTAATTTGCACAACATATTCATTGCGAATATCCCCAGCTATTTGATATGAGTCAGGAGTCCGCTCTGGGTCACTCACAATTTGGACAATCCCTGTGCGATCGCGCAAATCTAAAAAAATTACGCCCCCATGATCCCGACGACGGTCTACCCATCCACAGAGGTTTACAGTTTCTTCAATATTATTACTATTTAGTTGGCCGCAATAATAGGTTCGCATAATTATCTAAATTACAAATTTAGCTAAAAAATAAATTTTATCATTATATTACTGGGATGCCCGTAAATCACTAATAATTTTAGGTTAAATTCGGATTTAACAAAAGTCGAAAAAGCATACCAATTCAGGTTCTATCCAAACCCAGAGCCGGAAAATCTGCATAGGAGAACTTTGGGGTGCGTTCGACTAATCTACAACAAAGCTTTAGCGGTGAGAACTCAGGCGTGGTATGAACAACAAAGCCGCGAATAGGATATAAGGAAACTTCGGCCATGCTGACCAACTGGAAAAAGCAGGATGACTTAGGATTCCTCAGCGAAGTAAGTTGTGTGCCACTCCAACAAAGTCTCAGGCATTTACAAACAGCTTTTACGAACTTTTTTAGTGGACGGGCTAAAACCCTAACTTTAAGAAAAAGCGCAATGGTGGTAATTCTGAGTTCACAAAGTCCGCATTTAAGTGGAAAGATGGTCAAGTATATTTAGCTAAGTGTGCTGAACCATTGCCTATTAGATGGATGTAGACAACTACCACCAGGTTGTGTACCAAGCACAATTACCGTAAAACTTGACCCATCTGGTAGGTGGTCTGTATCTTTGAGAGTTAATGATACTAGAGATTTGAGCCTCAAGCCACTTAAAAAACAGATAGGCATTGACTTAGGAATTACCAGTCTATTAACGACCAGTGATGGAGAAAAATTTGCTAACCTAAAGAACCATTACAAGTTACACAAAAAATTAAGGTTAGCCCAAAAATCACTTTCTCGTAAAACAAAAGGCTCTAATAACTATCACAAAGCTAGAATAAAAGTAGCTAAGATACACGCAAAAATCAAAGATTCCAGGCTAGACTACACCCATAAACTGACAACCCAACTAATCAGAGAAAATCAAACTGTTGTAGTAGAGGATTTGGCAGTAAAAAACATGGTCAAAAAGGGGTGCGACCCCGCGAATACGCCAGCTCCCTTGCGGAACGCGCACCAAGAGACCATAAATTAGCCAGAGCTATTAGTGATTCTAACTGGGGAGAATTACTCAGGCAATTAGAGTATAAAGCTAAATGGTATGGACGGGAATTAATCAAAATTGACAGATATTTCCCTAGTTCGCGCGCGTTGCTCTAATTGTGGTGATGTAGTAGAGAAATTGCCTCTAAATATCAGGGAGTGGGATTGTCAGTCCTGTGGTACTCACCATGACCGCGATATTAACGCAAGTATAAATAGGGTTTGCTGATGGGAACCCGCGTCGGTGTCAGACGCAAGGGAACGCCCACACTCGAAGGCTGCGGGACTCGCAGTTTTAGTCTGTGGAGCGACTGTAAGACCCAAAGGGAGTAAACCCCGGAAGGCAGGTGCATTGAAGCAGAAAGCCCCTAAAGCGCGATCTTAGGAATCCCGCGCTGTCACGCAAGTGCAGCGTCGGGAGGATGTCAATCAGGATGTCTACAAAAAAATCAGTGCTGTGGGGGAAGAATTACCAATTATCAAACGGGATGGTAGGGTAGTTGCTCAAGGATGGAAGGACCCACAATTTGCTGTAGTTCGTAATGAAGAGAAAGAAATTGGCGTTCGCGGAGCGTGGCGTTAGCCATATCGCTACTTATTGCCCTATGAAACTCCCAGTCCTCAAGAATCAAAAATTCCTATAGAATTACTGAAAGCTCACGATGTAATAGCAGATGAGTTTTCAGGAGTTATTGATACTATGATTCTCCAATATGAAAATGATATCAATATTGCCATGTTCCACTCTGATGAGGTGAATAGACTTGTCACTTTAATAAATTTTCTAATTCTTTAAGAAATTTAAATAGTCGATTTCCTATCTATTCTTTTACTGAATACCAAACTAATTTAGGCGTTGGTAAATCACAGGATGAAATTTGTAGGGACAATTCCCCTGTGGTTGTCAATCATTAACCTGGGTAGGAACGAGGGCGCTACCCCAAAATATAAATCATCCTGTCAATTACCAATGCCCGATTTCCTATCTATTCTTTTACTGAATACCAAACTAATTTAATTACAGCGCTTTTCAGATTGATAAACCACATCGTCATAACCAAAACCTTGTAAGGGCGTTAGCGTAGCTTTGCGGAGCGCAAATGCCATTCGCCCCTACTGTGGTCTACTGAAATGAAAACCGCTGTAAAAGTTGATTTATAAAGATAATCTAAAGAAAGTCTTGTCCAAGTATAACAGTATGCACTAAAGTTAGGACAGCTCTAAAACTTCAAAATCTTATAGGTAATAGTTTTTACCGAAGAATTAATAATTAAATAATTCACGCCTTGAAGCCTCCCCTTTCAAGGGGTAAAAAATAAATTTTTTCCTTGCATGACTTAGGAAATACTTATAGCTATAACATTCAGTGAAGCAATGATTTATGTCACTTTGATTCACCTAAGGTCAGGGGATGAGCTAATTTAAGATTTACTTTATAAACCAGCTCTTAGCTTCAAAGAAAGGTTGGGAAAATTATTATGGCTAGTCAAAAAAGCAGGAAATTTGGTCAAGAAAAATCTCAAAAATCAGAGAGGAACGATAAATCCAGAAATAAATCGAATCAGTAAATCATGAAAAGATTCAGGCTCTGACTTGTGCCAATATTCATCAACTAAATTTTTTTCACTTTTTATAGCTTTTATTTTTACTTTTTTGTTTAAATGTTTCTTCGGTTTGATCTGCTGAGTTTTTTTTTGCTCAGTATGGATGAGAATATACTTTTGCTCAGTATAGATAAGAGTAGACATAGAAATACCTCCTTGACTTAAAAAAAAGTCTTTCTCTTTTGTCATTAGGAGAAGAGAAATTTATTTCTATGTACCTAGCACTATTTATTTTGTTGTTTTTTGTTAATGGCTTGAGTGCAAGGTATTAATTCCTCTTCTCTATACTTATCTACTATACCATTTGAATAAATATTTGCTACAAATGCCTGCTCCATTTTCCCTATAAATCACAGCTTTGTAACATTTTTTCATCTAAATATCAAATTTCATGCATTTTTGCTACATTTTTTTAAGAGCAGGGAGTAGGGAGTAGGAGCAATATATAAATAATTGCTAAAAACATTAACAGGACTTATGCAAAAGACGAAATTATACACCATTTTTAGGTGTGAACGGCCGTTAACTATATGTGATAGTTATGGGTAAGTCCCGATTAATTAACCATTATTACTTAATAACTGAAGTTTTCAATAAATATAACATTATTTTTAAGAATTGTTCTAATACTAATTAGACCATAAAAATCAAGTATATCACTAAGTTTTTAACATTATTAAGTGTCTAATTTAAACATAAAGTTCCTTGGCAATTGGTATTTAGGCAGATAAAATTCAAAATGATTGTTTCTCAAAAATTAACATGGCATATCGCAACCCTACTCCGACCGTTGACATTATTATTGAATTAACTAATCGACCGGGGCGGCCTATTATACTGATCGAACGTCAAAACGAACCTTTTGGTTGGGCAGTTCCTGGTGGGTTTGTTGACTATGGAGAATCTGTCGAAACTGCAGCGCGACGAGAAGCAAAAGAAGAGACCAGTTTAGAAGTAGAATTAATCGAACAATTTTATGTTTATTCTGACCCCAGTCGCGACCCTCGTCAACACACTATGAGTGTTGTATTTATTGCCACTGCTACTGGAGAACCAAAAGCAGCCGATGATGCAAAAAATTTAGCTTTGTTTGAATCTTGGCAAATTCCCCAAGACCTCTGTTTTGACCACGACCGTATTCTCCGAGATTATTTACAGTATCGTCATTATGGTATTAGACCGAGAGTCAAGTGATATTATGAATGTTTACTTCCTGCTTCTTGCGGAACTGTCGGCAGCACTCCGTCCACAGGCATCAACGGTCAAGCCGACCGCATCTCTCGCTCTTTATACTTGGATTTAAGTCTCTGTCTATAGATATACCGCATTCAGAGCAATCAAAAGTTCTCAAGTTTAATGGCATATCCTGAATATGACTGCACCTACTGCAAGTCTTTGATGATGGAAAAAATCTATCTACTATTACTAGCTCACAATCATACCATTGACACTTATACTCAAGTTGTCGTCTAAACTCATAAAAACCTTGGTCTGCACCCACCCCTCTAGCTCCACTCCCGGGAGGGGATGGGGGTGGGTTATGGTTAGCTAAGATTCCAGATACATTCAAATTTTCGAGCGCAACACTGCCGTGGTTCTTGGCTAGGTAGGTTGTAAGTTTATGAAGTGCAACACATACGGATATTAGCTAAACGTTTATGTTGTTTGTTTCATCAGAGCGAAAGCTTCGACGTAAAATCGTTGGTTTATAACCATTATAGTCTGATTTTGCTTATTAAATTGTGTAAGTCCCACTATAGGATCAGCTTTCAAAAGTATTCGTATAATTAGTTTAATCCCACTTAATTTTTTTTCCATATTCCAGAGCGTAGTAAAGTTCTAATCTATCCTGATTATTCAAACTCATCTGAAAAGTAGAACCATCTTCTATCTTTCTAAAAAAGAGGATAAATTCACGATCTTTTTGAAATAATATCAAATCCGTTTAATTCGGTATAAAAAAATGTTCCATCTTCAACCATTACCAAATATTTCTCGATAATTCCCCTCCACCGGAGGGGTTAGGGGTGGGTCCCCACACTCCCCACCATAATAATCT
>NZ_JAAHGK010001710.1:0-1234 GCF_010672505.1 Okeania sp. SIO2B9
TATAAAGTTTATTTAGCTAAGATTGGAAAGCTTAAAGTAGCCTGGTCAAGAAAACTACCCAGTGAGCCTAGCTCAGTAACAGTAATTAAAGATTCAGCTAATAGATACTTTCTTAGTTTTGTAGTAGAAATACAACCAGAAACCTTACCAAAAACTGATAATTCAGTAGGTATAGATTTAGGAATCAAAACTTTTGCTACATTAAGTAATGGTCAAAAAATTGATGCTCCAAAACCACTAAAGAAACGAATTAATAAATATCGAAAGTTAAGCAAATCATTATCTAAAAAAACTAAAGGATCTAAAAGATATGAAAAAGCTAGGTTGAGAGTGGCTAAATTTCATGCCAAACTGAAAGATACAAGAACAGATTTTCTGCATAAATTATCTACTAAAATAATTAGTGAAAACCAAACAATTGTTTTAGAGGATTTGAACGTTTCTGGTATGGTAAAAAACCGTAAATTATCCAGAGCTATATCTGATTTAGGTTGGAGAACATTCAGAACATTCCTAGAAGGAAAAGCAGAAAAATATGGTCGTGATTTTCAAGTAATTAGTCGTTGGGAACCCACATCTCAAACTTGCTCTAGCTGTGGGTTTAAAGGTGGAAAATTAGACCTTCAGGTGCGAGAATGGGAGTGTCTCAACTGCGGCGCAAAACATGATAGAGATGAGAATGCAGCGATCAATATATTAGTCGCCGGAGGGCATTCGGAGACTAAAAACGGACGTGGAGGCAAGCGTCAGACTAGCGTCAAGGTAGCAGCAGCCTGTGTTAGCGGAGCTTTGCGCCAGCAAAACGTCAACCCACCGAGGAGTTACGGCTCGGTAGGAATCCCCGTGCCTTTAGGCCGGGGAGGATGTCAATATCTCAATTAAAAAACTAACTCAACCCTACCAACTTTGAACTTAATTCCCAAAGCTTAATCGCTTTATCATCATCACTCGCTTCATCAGAAACTTCTTGCACAAAAGACTGACGATCTTTCTTCTGTCGATTTCCCCAACTCCAATACATTCCAGACTCCTTATACTCAGGATCTTTAACTAAAGCAGCAACTCTTTCTCCTGCTAAATCTTGAGAAACATATCCCCCAGTAATATTTTTCTGGAATAGCGGGAAAATTTTCTGGAATAAAGGATAATGATTTCGGAATAGAGGCGTATCTGCCACACATCCAGGATACAGAGAACTAAAAACAATCCCTGTTGACTCGTGATAACGCCGATG
>NZ_JAAHGK010001711.1:0-1234 GCF_010672505.1 Okeania sp. SIO2B9
TGAAGAAGGAGACAGGAGACAGGAGACAGGAGACAGGAGGAAAATTACATGGGGATTCTCACCCCAAGTAATTTTGAACACCGTGTAGACGGTGGGGTATTAAACCCACAAAGAAAATGATAAAAAAATATGACCGATGTATACATAGTAATATTTATCAAAAAAAGCTATATACAGACGTATACATCGTTTAATATAAAAATATGAAGCATCCCTGGAAGTTAACTAGGGACTTAGTACAAAAAAACTTGGGCTTTGAAGTCATAGCTTCAGCCCAAGTAACAAACAAAATATACACTCTAATCTTAGCAAATGTCAGAGCCGAATAATAGTGATAAAAACAACACATCTAGCCATTGGGCAGTTTCAGAAGAAGATTGTGAAAATATGGCAGAAAGAAATCAATGGAAATTATTAGAAACTAGGAAAGACGATAGTAAATCTATTCTTGATACAGAATGTATTTTTGAGGGAGAAACATCATTTGCAGACCACAAAGAGAAAGACAATGACTGAAAATATTGAACAATTATTAGACGATCAAGCAACTCTCATTATTTACATGGTAAAACAAGGGGAGCAATGGGTTCGACATTCAGGAGGGTTAATTGAAAAAGATGAAACAACTCGTCTTATTCGTGCTAGTTATGATTGGCAACCGGTAGAAAAAAGACAGTATGAACAAGAAATTGGTCGGCGACTCTATTCTACTGGTTCTGGTGCTACTCTTCGTTCTTCTAGGGCAATTCCTACGGACTGGATAGTTTCTCATGTAGAACGTTATGAACCAGACCTGCAAAATATGCCATTATTCCGTGAAGTTATTATTGCATATTGTGAGAAAAAACCAATGACTATTGAGGAATATAAATCTTTAGTTTATGAACGAGAAGGTCAAGTTTCAGTTGAATCTTTTGGCGGTAATGAACAGCGTTATCAAGAGTGGTTGAAATCAAATGGAACTTGAGAAAATTTATAGAACCCCCGATCGTATCTTCATAAATATGCGCGTTTTTTGAGCTAGGAGACAGGAGACAACCCACCCCCAACCCCTCCCAGGAGGGGAATACAGGAGACAACCCACCCCTAACCCCTCCCAGGAGGGGAAGGTAAGAGGTAAGAGGGTAGATGTGGGGAGAAATAATATAAAAAATTCAACACTCCTTGCTGATGATTGTTCCTCACTCATTGATGCGCGAAAAGACTTGACTACCATAATTATATAGACCTCAAA
>NZ_JAAHGK010001712.1:0-1234 GCF_010672505.1 Okeania sp. SIO2B9
CCCACATCAGGGTGGTTTGATTCAGTGGTCAGTACATTACGCCAAACATTAGCAGCCCTACCAGACAATCGTACAGGGAAAAACACCAGCTATACGATGGAAGATGCTGGCCTGAGTGCATTTGGGGTCTTTTTTACCCAAAGTCCATCCTTTCTGGAGCATCAAAAGAAGATGGCCGATGCCAAAGGCCGTAGTAACGCGCAAAGCTTATTTGGAGTGCATAAAATACCCAGCGACAACCAAATTCGGACGTTACTCGATCCTTGTACTCCGCAAACCCTCTTTCCGGTCTTTGATGAGATTTTCCAGCAGCTAGAGCAACGTGGTACTCTATCTCGTTTTCGTTCCTTCGACGACACCGTATTGATAGCGATGGATGGAACGGAATACTTTAGTTCACAGACGATTCATTGCCCTCATTGCTCAAGCCGCACCCTCAAATCAGGTAAACCTCATTACTTCCATACTGTGGTGACTCCAGTCATTGTCTGCCCTGGCAGCTCTGAGGTCATTTCATTAGTCCCAGAATTTGTTATTCCTCAGGATGGTCATGATAAACAAGACTGCGAAACGGCTGCGGCCAAACGATGGTTGGCCCAATATGGCAAGCGGTACCGTCATTTGAACGTAACCCTATTGGGTGATGATTTGTATTGCCATCAGCCCCTGTGTGAAGCCCTTTTAGCCCAACACTTCAACTTTATTTTGACGTGTAAACCCAGTTCTCATGCCACCCTTTATGAGCATTTAGAGGGGATTGCATTGCCAACCTTGGTCAAAGAACACCGTAGAGGTAAAACGACGCTCACCTATACCTACCGTTATCTCAATCAGGTTCCGCTTAAAGATGGAGACGACGCATTATTGGTCAATTGGTGTGAACTGACGATTACGAATGCCGATGGGCAGATCATCTATCAGAATGCGTGGGCCACCCATTACCTCATTGAACATCAGAACGTTGAGGCGCTGGTTTTGTCCGCACGAGCACGATGGAAGGTCGAAAATGAAAACAACAATACCCTCAAGACGAAGGGATACAATCTAGAGCATAACTTTGGGCATGGGTAAGAGCATTTGGCGTCGTTCCTACCGCTTTTCAATCACTCTAGGCAGATGAAAATTGAAAATCCTGAGCATTCTCCGGGTTGGGAATGGCTCCTGGAAACCGATTCATGATCTCAATCAGTTGGCGAAACCCTAGCAGGGGGACATAGAGGGCCGAAAAACATGT
>NZ_JAAHGK010001713.1:0-1230 GCF_010672505.1 Okeania sp. SIO2B9
CGTCGTCTGGAACGATAGCCTAGCTTGCTGCCAACAAAAGTATAAATCAGAAGAAAAGAAGCCCACTAATGCTGAACTTCAAAAACAGTTGATCACATCTGCTAAAAAGACTGTAGACAGAGAATGGTTATCAGAGGTTTCTGCTATTCCATTACAGCAATCTTTAAATGATTTAAACCAAGCTTATCAAAACTTTTTTCAATCAACCAAAGGTAAGAGAAAAGGTAAACCTATAAAACCTCCACGATTCAAAAAAAGGAAATCAAGACAGACTGCTAAGTTTACAAAAGGAGGGTTTAAAATTGGTCAACATAAAGTTTATTTAGCCAAAATAGGAAAACTGAAAATTGTGTGGTCGAGAGAATTACCTGCTTCTCCATCATCAGTAACATTAATCAAAGATTCAGCTAATAGATATTTCTTAAGTTTTGTAGTAGAAATACAACCAGAAACTTTATCTGAAAATGAAAATTCAGTAGGTATAGATTTAGGTATTAAAACCTTTGCTACATTGAGTGACGGTACAAAGATTGATGCTCCTAAGGCACTCAAAAAACGAATCAAGAAATATCGAAAGTTAAGTAAGTTATTATCTAACAAAACCTTAGGGTCGAAACGATATGAAAAAGCTAGACTGAGAGTTGCTAAGTTCCATGCCAAATTAAAGGATACTAGGACAGATTTTTTGCATAAATTATCTACTGAAATAATTCGTGAAAACCAAACAATTGTTCTAGAAGACTTGTTTGCGAAGCATTCCGAAGGAAACGTTTCAGGTATGGTCAAAAACCGCAACCCACCCCCATCCCCTCCTGGGAGGGGAGCAAGAGGGGTGGGTTTCTGATTTAGGCTGGAGACAATTCCGGACTTTTTTAGAAGGGAAAGCAGAAAAATACGGTCGTGATTTTAGAGTAATCAGTCGTTGGGAACCAACATCCCAAATGTGCTCGTGTTGTGGTTTCAAAGGTGGTAAATTAGACTTATCAGTGCGAGAGTGGGAATGTCTCAACTGTGGTACAAAACACGACAGAGACGAGAATGCAGCAATAAATATATTAGTCGCGGGTGGGCAATCCGAGACAAAAAACGGGCATGGAGGCAAGTGTAACCCACCCCCATCCCCTCCCGGGAGGGGATGGGGGTGGGTGCAGCAGCCTGTGAGATGCCAACCCGCCGAGGAGCCACGGCTCGGTAGGAATCCCCGTGCCTTTAGGCCGGGGAGGATGTCAA
>NZ_JAAHGK010001714.1:0-1229 GCF_010672505.1 Okeania sp. SIO2B9
TTCATGGTGTTATTGATCAGCGTGCGGTCGAGGGCCTGGGTGTCCACGACCACACGCTGATCAATAACACCATGAAAGGCGCGGAATTCAGCACCGACCTCAAGGCGTGGGTGCCCGCCGAGGAAATGATCCAGGACGGCCCCGCTCTGCACATCTATCCGCCAAAGGGCGAATACCGCTACATGTAAGAAAGAAGAAAGAGGGAAGAAGGTTTAAGAGTCAAGAAAAAAACTTAAATTTCCTACATATATTAAGGAAGAAGGAAGAGGGAAGAGGGAAGAGGCAGGAAGGGTTTAAGAGTCAAGAAAAAAACTTAAATTTCCTACATATATTTATGCTTGGGTTTACACAAACTTCCCCCAACGGAGATGATATGACCAATAATAACTATTCAAGTAGTAATAGTAATGAAAAAACTGTATTTATGAGATTTATTAATAAATCCAGTATGATAGTTATTTAAAGTTATTAGTGAAAGGTGTATGGAAGCAACTTATTTAAAGATATCTTTAATACCCAAAAATATAGATACACTAATTAACAAAAATATAGCAAAAGATAATATTGAATCGAGTCTCCACCCCTGATAAAGCAAAATTCCTCCACACAATAGTATGGCGATCGGAAGAAAAATTTTAACAAAAATCCATTGAATAATATTAAAAGCTTTTTGATGAGAAACAATATTGTATAGGGAAGTTTTAATTACCAAAAATACTAATATAATATGTAACAAAAACATCACAAAAAATAATATTGGATCGAGTCTCCACCCCTGAAAAATCAAAATTCCTCCACACCATAGTATGGCGATCGGGACAAAAATCCATTGAACAATATCAAAAGCTTCTTGAGATAATAATTTTTTTAGGGATTCGTTGAAAATTAATAGGGCTAGTAAGATATCTAATAACCCAAGTAAACTCGAATAATTTAAAAGAAGATTCATCATTTTATACTTCTTCGATTATTTACCGAAAAATTAATAATTAATAATTATTAATTAAATAATTCAGCTTACTCTGCCTCCCCTTTCAAGGGGAAAAAAAGAAATAATATTTCCTTACATTCAATTCCGTAACGGTTTTAACCAGAGGTAATTATCAATTATCCATGATCAATTATCAATTAATGAAATTGCTTCCCGTTTTTATGAGGCACAATAAGTAGACTTTTCACAGGGTAAATATTTTTTCCCCACTTCCCCACTCCCCTACTCCCCTACTCCA
>NZ_JAAHGK010001715.1:0-1227 GCF_010672505.1 Okeania sp. SIO2B9
CTATTAAGGCCACACTCTTACTGCGTCAAGAAGTTAATAAATCTTTTGTAGTTGGGTCTAGGAGTCCTTTTTCTGGTAGTTGTGCCACCAATTGATTCACAGTAACAAGATAATTATCCGTCTGAATATTAGGTTCTATACCTTTGATTGGGTCATAAACTCTAACAACAGCAGGCAAATACCTAAAATAAATGTCCCGTAACGACACATAACTAATATTAAATAGTCCTAGAGTAAGATTCAAAAGAGCCAATAAAGCGATCGCTTTTGCCCATAATGGAACTTGCTGAGAAGGCTGAGAAACCTGAATATCATCAGTTAAATTAACATTTGACATAATTATTATTAGACATAAATTCGGAATAAGTTCAGTAATACCAGACTTATAGTTCAATTTAGGCTATTTACACTCTGTCCAAGGGAAGAATTAATATAGAGATATAGCACTACGCAAATAGTTTAGGACAATTATAAACACTCAAATTCAGTCAAGGATAACTTCTGACTTCTGACTTCTAACTTGCGCGTAGCTCTATAGTTGCCGAATCTTTTTAATACTTATAATGAGCTACTGTTTAAATCCTCAATGCCCAAATCCTCAAAATCCTGAAGAAACATTATATTGTCTAGCTTGTGGAGCAAAATTGCTGCTGAGAGAAAGATATCGCCCTATGAAACCTATAGGTAGGGGTGGCTTTGGTAGGACTTTTTTCGCTGTAGATGAAGATAAACCTTCTCACCCTCCTTGTGTAATTAAACAATTTTTACCTCAAAATACTGGCGACCCAAAAAAAGCTGCCGAGTTATTTCAACAAGAAGCAATTAGATTAGATGAACTTGGTCAACATCCACAAATTCCAGAATTATTAGCTCACTTTGAACAGGATAATAATCAATATTTAGTACAGGAATTTATTGATGGTTCTAATCTTGCTCAAGAGTCAACAAAAATAGGTCCTTTTAACGACGGTCAAATCAAACAAATATTGAATGAATTATTACCAGTTTTACAGTTTATTCACGAACATAAAGTAATTCATCGGGATCTCAAACCAGAAAATATTATTCGTCGTAATTTTCTACCACAAACTACAGGATGGATGACTAATACAAATCGATTAGTATTACTTGTTCTGGAGCGACATATTCCGGACTGCCAATTATTGTTCCAGGTTGCATTAAAGCAGTTCCAGTAATAACTTTAGCTGCACCAAAATCAACTAATAC
>NZ_JAAHGK010001716.1:0-1226 GCF_010672505.1 Okeania sp. SIO2B9
TCTAGAGACTATTTAATATCCAATTATTTATAATTGTTTTTGTTAAAGTAGTCGAAGGAAAGGTTAGGACAGATTGACAGCTTAAAATTCAGACAAAGCAATATTTTTTCTTCTTCCTTCTACTTTCTTCCTTCTACTTTCTTCCTTCTTCCTTCTTCCTTCTTCCTTAAAATATAAATGCTAATTACTATAATGACCTGATACTCCCATCTCCAAATAATTAGAAATTTCCCGACAATAATCATTACATAACTGTGACATTCGGAAATCTTCACTACGAGGATAATTCACATCTATTTTGACATCTGCTACTACCCTACCAGGGCGGGCAGCCATAACAATTACTTGTTGAGATAAATACACCGCTTCATAAATATTGTGAGTGACAAAAACTACAGTCCAATTTCGTTCTTGCCATACCCTTAATAGATCGCTATTCAGTTTACTGCGAGTCATTTCATCTAAAGCTCCAAAAGGTTCATCCATTAAAACAATTCTTGGGTTAGTTACTAATGCTCTAGCAATAGAAACTCGCATCTTCATCCCACCTGATAGTTGTCGTGGGTAAGAACGTTCAAAACCATCTAATCCTACTAAATTAATGGCTTCTTGTACTATTGTTCGAGATTCTCTGAGAGATTTTCCTATTAATTTTAGAGGTAAATGTACGTTATCAATAACGTTAGACCAAGGCATTAAAGCTGGTTCTTGAAAGACAAAAGCTAATTCATTTTTATCCCGGTCTATATTTGATTCAACTTTTCCTGAACTAACTTCGCTTAATTTTGATATTAATCGCAATACTGTACTTTTTCCACAGCCAGAGGGACCAACAAAAGTCACAAATTTACCATGATTAATTGTAAAATTTATGTCTTGCAAAGCAATTGTTTTATTAGGATAAATTTTATTTACATGATGAAAGGAAATAGCAGTATTATTAGGATTATTCATATCTAAATCTAATATGATGGTGCTTTATTACTTTTTTTAAGTCTAACATAAATATCAATAATTTTTATGGGATAAAAATACTTGTTTGTGTGAAATGAGGTTGGCGATCGCTATTTTGAAGGTAAGTATTTACAACATTTTTTATAATAGTAAAATACTATTTTATTTTTAGATTAATCTCTGTTATACGATTTTGAAAAAAGAATGTTATAAAACTCTAGTTATAGGAAACAGGGAATAGGCAACAAAGTCTCAAACATTTATCAGACTGG
>NZ_JAAHGK010001717.1:0-1225 GCF_010672505.1 Okeania sp. SIO2B9
CAAATATTAAAGATTTTACAGTACCTTTAACAGATGTTTTGCCTGAGGAAGCTGTTGTTAATTTCTCAAATTTTACTCCTGAACAAAAGGGGAGAGACTTAGAAGATAATACTTTTAGTTATCCTATTTTTCCTGCTTTTATTTCTGATTTAGAAGTGGCTAATCAAAGTTGGAAATATTGTGAACAAACAAAATTACCAATTGATAGTACACAGGTATTAGTTCAGTATATTCAAACTTCTGGGTTTAAAGGTTTAATTGCTAAATCTTGGGTTGAAGTTTTGTCACAATTGAAAAATCAGAGTGTGGATTTACTATTAATTTGTTTGCGGGGAAATTTACCGCCTGGTTTGGATAAAGCATTATCTAATTTAGACCAAATAGTTAGAAAACCTTCTATATTAGTGTTGGAATATTCTGATTATAAATTACCCAAAAATATGACAGTAGAAAATCTAAATTTAGTCTTGAGCAAGGTAGCTACAAAAATTTTGCCTTCTGATTTATCAATAGTAGATTTATTGGAGGAAATTAAGGGTCATTTGATATTTTAGGGAGTAGGGAGTAGGGAGTGGGGAGTAGGGAGTAAAGAATTAGAAGTAATCCTTGAGTGAGTTTGAGCATTTATAAATGTCTTAACTAACTTATATCAGGTTACATTAATTAACTACGATACAAAAAGATGGCGTAGATAATTGAGTCATCTTTAGATGACTATTTTCCTATGCGGATAGAGGAAGAGTCGTTTCATTTGCTGAAGCTCTCAGAGGCGGATGATGAAAATTTTTCTCTTTCTCATAGGTCTAGAGCAAAAGTCGTTTTATTTGCTGAAGCTCCCGAAGGTGGATGATAGAATTTTTCTGTTCTCCATACAGATAGAGGAAGAGTCGTTTTATTTGCTGAAGCTCCCAGAGGCGGATGATGAAAATTTTCTCTTCTACATACAGATAGAGCAAAGGTCCTGCTACAATTTCCCATAAGTAAACAGCAAAAATAGTCTGAAGTTATTGTCAGTTAAGATTTTAGTGCAAATAAATATTCTTTTGTGATGAGAAGAGTGCATATCGAAATAAACTATATAAAAATTTGCTTGCTAGGTTGCCTTGCAGTAGCTGGATTCGATTTAGTATCTATAAATTGCACAGAATCAAAAGTATTAATCCACAGATGAGCGCCACAACTTGCTGGTTTGTAAGGTCGATAGACTATTTGGCAAGGACCTGAA